>RDYZ01000266.1 GCA_004293855.1 Oscillatoriales cyanobacterium
TGGTGACTGTACCGGTCTTGATTTGCTCAAAGACCTCTTCGAGCTGTGTTCCCAGATAGACGGACATGATCGCCGGGGGGGCTTCGTTGGCTCCCAAGCGATGGTCATTGCTCGCCGTGGCGATCGCCGCTCGCATCAACGGCCCATACTTATGGACACCTCGGATTACCGCACCGCAGAACACCAAAAACTGCGCGTTATCCTGGGGCGAATCACCCGGATCAAGTAGATTACCTTGGGTCGCGTTGCCCACCGACCAGTTCACGTGTTTGCCCGATCCGTTAATTCCAGCAAAGGGTTTTTCGTGTAACAGGCAGCAGAAACCATGTTTCTTGGCCGTATTTTTGAGCAAGGTCATGATCAACTGCTGGTGATCACTGGCCACGTTCGCCGCTTCAAAGAACGGTGCGATCTCAAACTGACCCGGAGCAACTTCGTTATGTCGCGTCTTGGCCGGGATGCCTAGTTTATACAGCGTTTCTTCCACGTCCTGCATGAACACCTGCACCCGCTCCGGAATTGCACCGAAGTAGTGATCATCAAACTCTTGACCTTTCGCGGGCGCTTTGCCAAACAACGTTCTTCCTGCAATCAGCAGGTCAGGGCGCTGGCTGGCAAAATGCGAATCCACCAAAAAATATTCCTGTTCCGCACCGCAACTAGAGTTGACGTGTGCAACCTCGGTATGGCCGAGCAACTTCAGGACTTTACTGGCCGCTTTGTCCATCGCCGCGATCGATCGCAGCAACGGCACTTTTTTATCGAGGGCTTCACCCGTCCAGGAGACAAAAACCGTCGGAATACACAACGTGGAACCGTTGTCCGTATCCATGATGTAGGCCGGACTGGTCACATCCCAACCGGTGTAACCTCGGGCTTCAAACGTATCCCGAATACCACCATTCGGGAACGACGAACCATCCGGCTCACCCTGCACCAGCACCTTGCCGGAAAATTCGGAAATGACACTACCGTCACTTTGCACCGAGATAAAACCATCATGCTTTTCTGCTGATAGGTTCGTCATCGGATAAAACACGTGGGCGTAGTACAACGCCCCCTTTGACGTCGCCCAATCGCGCATCGCTGTAGCCACAGCATCCGCAACCAACGGATCGAGCTTTTCACCCGTTACGATCGTTTTTTTGACCGATTTAAAGACATTTTTCGGTAAGCTCGCCTGCATTTTACTGAGGTTGAAGACATTCTCCGCCCAGATACTTTCTAGGCGAGCGACGGGCTTCGGTGGCAGTGCTGTGCGGTTGATAATCTGTTGAACCGCTTGAACACGTGCTTCATTTCCACTCATGATTCTTTCCGCAACTTTGCGTCCAATCCGTTAACTAGCAATCGTATTTAAGACGAACCATGACAATAGACCTCAAACCGATACAATCAGCCATCAAGCAACCGCTTTTGAGATGCTGGATTTCTGGGTGACAAGGGCTATCACACTGCTACGCTGAAGGATCTAGCACTAGCAGATGATCTCGACGTGTTCGTGAATTTTTTTCGCAAGAAAAGGACGCTACTAGGTCTGATTCAGACAAAATGGAGCGTAAGATTACTATTTTCGGTAAGGGAAATAATAATACGAAGACTCAAAATTCTGCGTCTACAGGTTTAGTAACGCCTAACAAGAAGTACCTATAAGACCTAATTCAGGACTTACGAAGAAATTATTCAAGACTTAAACTTGATTGAGCGTAGTTATCCCACGAACGGTGGCCTGTAATTGTACCCAATGCTACAAAGATTCAAGCCGGGATGAACTGCTGTGATTCCCAGACCTGGGATCGGAATGGTCAGAGAATCGCTGAGAGCTTGACAGAGAGGGGAGTTGACTGAGCGCAGTGGTGCTGACCCACCGCAATCCTGCCCACCGTCTGAGGATGCCAAATCCGGCTGAGGCCGTAGCGGTTTCCGGTGAGCCCTGAGCCTGGTCGTTGGCGTAGCCTTCGCAAAGCGAAGAGTGCGGGCTTGGCACTGAAAACGATCGACGCAATTGTGCAACTCACCCAAACGGATTTGGCTTGAACAAATAACAATGGGTCAAACAACAGGCAAAAAAACGGAGCTTAGATTTTAAGCTCCGGGCAAACTCTGAGGCCAACGGGTGTCCGAACCAAGGCAAAGTGTTGCCCCGATCGGGGTTCGGACTAATCTTTCACTGGGTGCTCTGGCAACCCGAGACGTGCTTGAATTCGTGCCAGATTTTCAACTCCCTCGAAGGCATAACGGTTGTAACCATTGCGAACCACCAGCTCTTCGAGATACTCCACCCGTGAATCCGGCGCTGGGTGGGTCGAGAGGTATTGCGGTACACGCTGCGGGCTGGCCGCCCCTAGGGTGGCCATAAAGTTCCGCAGGCCGTCGGCGGCATAGCCAGCGTTGGCGAGGACGCGCGTACCGATAATGTCAGACTGGCGCTCGTGTTCGCGGCTGTAGTCGAGGCTGATGAGGTTGTAGAGAATATTACCGAGGGGAATTTCGCGGGCAAGGCTGGCGATCAGTTGGCCGCGTACGATGCGTTTAAAGCCGTGGGACAGGACGGCGTGGCCGACTTCATGCCCTAAGAGGCCAACCAATTCGGCTTCGGTTTTGGCGGCGGCGAGTGCGCCGGTGTGAATAAAGACCTTACCGCCGGGGAGTGCAAATGCATTGAGGCTGTCGTCTTCGATGATGTAAAACTCATACTCAAATTCGTCGCGTCCCATGCGTTGGGCGACTTTCTGGCCGAGGTCGTTGATGTAGGCGACGGCTTCGGGATCGGTGATGATGGTGGATTGTTGCTTAACCTGGTTGGAGACAAACTCCCCAATACCAGACTCACCCATCGCCATCAGTTGCACAAGCTGAAGCCCGTCAAAGACGGCGGTGCTGCTACGTCCGGTGAGAACCCCGATCGCCACGCTTCCCAATCCCTGTAAGGCGATGCGTTCGCGTAGCACTCGACGAAAATCACCCATGTAGTCGTCGGCGAGACGGGTAAATTCGGCAGTGTCGGGGTGGTCGGGGTTGGCGATCGCGAACTGTCGGGCGGCGATCGAGGCTTCGAGGCGTTGGCGATCCTCGCGTAGGGCTTGGACGTGCAGGCGGGCGATTTCGGCATCGTCGGGAAAGCGGATCGCCAGTTCCTCAAGCTGCGGAATGACTAGTTCTGCTTCGTTCCCATCAATTAGATATGCGGCGGTGGTGAGTTGACCGTCAATAAAACCCGGTGCCGCGTCGATCAGTTGCGGCCAGAGGCGTTCCACATTGGATTCACGGTTGCGATCGATCGCGCTTTGGGTTTCTGCCCAAATCGCGCGAGCTTCCGGCGATAACTGGGTTTCGTCGATGCGTTCTTCCAGTAAGACGGGATTGGCTCCAATCAAAAAGGTGGGCTTAACGCGGCGGTAGATGGCTTCAGCGGCGCTGATTTGACCTTGAAGGTAGAGCCGATCGGCTTCGGCAAGGGCTGCGAGATCACCGCGCAAGGACAGGGTGCGCGGTTGACGCGAGCTAGGGGTGTTCGAGCTGGGATTGCGACTGGTGTCGCTCGGAGCGCCCAGATCGACCACCGTGAGGGAGTAGCTACCCCGCCCGCGATTGTCGTAAGAGTTCGCGACAATCGTATATTCACCACTACGATCCAGGCGAACACTGAGCAGAGAGTTACTATCGCTTTGGCTCCGATCGTCATTTTCGCCGACGGGCTGACCGCTGGGGTCTAGCAAAACTAAGTAAGTGTCGAACTCGGTGCTGGTGAGTTCAATGCGGAGTTGCTGGCCGGAACTGCCGTTGAGTGTGTAGGTGTCGTAGTAACTGCCGTCGGAGTCAAGGGTACGATCGCCGCGTTCAAGCCGACCTTGCTCTTGAAGGATTGGCCGTTCGGCCACACGGGTGGTGCGATCGCGTGACTCAACGCCTTTTGCCGATCGGGTCGGACGCTCTTTGGTTACCGGGTTGGTTTGGGCGTCCGGCAACGGTTCGAGCACCACATCCGGCGGTAGCGAGGTTTTGAGGCTAATGGATTTATTGGGTGCTAGAGATTGCATCTGACCATCCACCGTCAGCTCATCCGCCGCGATCGCCCGTTGCAGCGTGAGACACCAAGGCAGATTCAAACCCAGAAGCAAGGCCGCCGCAATCGAGGCGCGACGGCGCGATCGGGCATGAGTCCCGCGCCGGTCAGTTCTCGCGAGGGTAGTCAATGCTGGTAACCAACGATCCATAAAACTAACCCCAAAATCAATGCGTGATTCACAACCCGAATACCAGGATAATTTCCAGGACGTTCATTTAGGATTAGAGGTTGCTCAACCATGACAATCGACACAACAAACCTCCATGTCCTGACGTATCTGAGCACTGATTAACAATGCATTATCAAAAAAACATCACGGTTCATACGGTGGGTAAATCCCTCCAGCGGATTACTTCCAAGGTAGACGCGATCGTCTCCGAATCCGGCATCCAAACCGGTCTTTGTACCATCTTTTTACGCCATACCTCCGCCAGCTTGATCATCCAAGAAAACGCCGATCCGCGCGTCCTGGAGGATCTCGAGGCTTTTCTGCGCCGTCTCGTCCCGGAAACTTACCCCTACGCTCACGATGACGAAGGCCCGGACGACATGCCCGCTCATATCCGCACGGCCCTAACCCATACCTCCGAAACCATCCCGATCGCCAATGGTCGCCTCGTCCTGGGAACCTGGCAGGGGATCTATGTGTGGGAACACCGCCAGCGCCGACACCAGCGCGAAATTGTGGTGCATATTAGTGGCTAATCCTGTCCAGACCTAGGCGATGCTGCGACGTTTCCGCGACTCTTTGTAGGATGTGGCGATATTTTTTAAACCCGCTTTAATCATTTGCTGTTCCAGCAAGGCGAAAAACCGCTGACGATCGCCACCTCGCACGACCGCCTGATTGTGAGCTTCGGCCAGGGCAACCGGGTAGCCGTAGCCTTTTTGCACCTGGGCGATCGTTGCACTGAGGGCAAACTCCCGTAACGTGTCATCTTCTGCAACCCAAGCCGGTAGATCGATGCGTGCAATTTCTGTACCCACATGGACGTAACAGAAATAGACAGCGTGGCGATCGCCGTAGTGCTTCAAAATGGCGTTCGAGGATTTCCAAAGGCCGGTACGCTGCCCCGGTTCGAGCCGAGTGCCCCATAGACTCGTATCGCGCAAGGGGTCAAACACCTGACAGTCAAGCTTGCGAGGTGTGCGATGTTCCTCGGGGGGGCAATGCTGGGCGCAGTCGGGCGTGGCGTGGGGACAGGCCACCAGACGGAGAAAATTAGCGGCTTCACTGCTGCGGGAAGCGCTGAGGTAACCGATCAAGGGGATGCGCTGATCGGCCAGTTGCTCCCAGGCATCCAAAATTGGTGGCAGAATGCGATCGCGGGCGTCACTGGGCAGAGTATCAAGAAACCAGTAGATCAGCGAACCATCGGTCAGGGCCAGAGTGTGGGGCTGATTTGCCTGAGTGTGAATTTTGGATGGACGGGTCTGGGTCTGGGTTGAAATTTCGGCCTGAGCGATTTCCCCCAATTCGGCTAGGGCGATCGCCTCCGCCAGCGTACGCCGATGCCCCATCCATTCTTCCGTGCTGATGCCCCACTGGCGCGACAGGTAGAGATCCTCATTCTTATAAATCACCTCGGGGATGCTATCCAGTCGAGGGTGACGGTTTTGGCCGTAGTGAATGGCGACACGTCCCGTATTGATCAGGTAACAGTAGGCAATTTCGTGGTGACTGGGGGAAATTTGCGAGCCGTCGGTGGCGATGACGCTGTGCTGTTTGGGGGGGGGCGCGATCGGGTAAGTCTGGTCGATCGCATCGATCGGCAGTCCGGCGGTAAAGGCCAAACGATCGCCCCACGTGGCGTGTAAATCCCGTAAGCGATCGAGTTGGCTGCTTGCTTGATTGAGCAGATCACAGGCGCGATCAAGGCGTTTAGTGGCAGCACTAGCCTCGTCACGCAGATGTTGACTAACTTCGGGAAGAAAACGACTGACTTGGGTGAGATCGAGCATGGTAGGCGATCGGGGTGACAAGGCTTACAGGATCGCGATCAGCAACTGGACTTTAGCCCAACTCCCCCTCGCGACGGTCGAGGCCATCGTATAGATTCTCGGGCATAAGACCTGAGAGAATTTTCACAGCCTCCAAGGTCTAACACCTCTGATGCTCAGGGTCTACGCCGATCGTCAGATTCTCCGGCAAGCTCCCTAGATCCCCGCGCCGTCGAGAAACTCTTGAATCGTCCGATCCTGAAGACGGCATTGAGGAGAGGGAGAGGTTCCCCGTTCCGCTGGGGTGACGCCGCGCTCAGGGCTGTGTTGCTGGTATTGCGCCTCCAGTTGCTCGATCGTCGCGGCAGCCACTCCCACCACCTCGCGGTGTTCATCCTGCTGCGCTTGAAGTTGCTGCAACTGCTCCTCTAGCATTTCAATCCGATCCACGAGCGATCGAATAACCTTTGCTTCCGAGTCCGGCAACTGACCGTGATCTAGCGGGTCAATTTTGACACCCGATCGATAGACCACCCGGCCCGGAATGCCAACCACCGTACAGTCCGACGGCACATCTCGCAGCACCACCGACCCTGCCCCAATACGCACATTGTCACCAATCTGCAAATTACCCAGCACTTTCGCACCGCCACCGACCACGACATTTTCACCAAGCGTGGGGTGACGTTTCCCCGACTCTTTGCCCGTTCCGCCCAGGGTTACCCCCTGATAAATCAGGCAGCCATCGCCAATAATCGCCGTTTCACCAATCACAACGCCCATTCCGTGGTCAATAAACACCCCACTGCCGATCGTCGCACCGGGATGAATTTCAACACCCGTCAAAAAACGCGCGATATGGGAAATTAGGCGCGGAAAAAATGGCAAACCCAGGCGATGCAACCCATGAGCAAAACGATGAAACGTTAGAGCCTGAAGGCCGGGATAGCAAAACAGCACTTCCAGCCAGTTACGGGCGGCGGGGTCGCGCTCAAATACGATCCGGAAGTCAGCGACGAAGGAATGTATCACAGCGAGGGGATGAATGGGGAAATATTGAGGATTGGAATACGAAACATCGAGCAGCGTTTGCCATGCCAAGGGCGTGTCGGCACGATCGCGATCGGCCAGTCGTCAGAAAAATCACCGAGGTAAACCGGCTAACGGCCTCAGCCGAGAAGGGTTAAAACCCTTATGTGTTCTAGGATTCAGCTCCTTAACGTCACGTTGATCCTGTGGTCACGACAAACGAAGCAGCTTCAGCACGCATGATCGACGCTAATGTCGTTCGTTATACATATTAATCGATACGCTTACGGCACGGACAAGCCTGTCCGCCATTGTTCGGGATCGGTCATACCTCCATCACGGTGAGTTCGAGTTCAGCTCATCGGTTCGGGGTCAAGCTAGCTCAAGCTGGACAATAAATCCTGGATGGGTTTGGCGATCCAGTTCAGTCCCACATTGAGCTGATGTTTAACGGTGGGTAACCGGTAGAGGTACACCAAGCGTCGTGTGAAATGTGCCATTTCGCCGTTGATTGACAGGCCTAAGCCGGACAGTGTCGCGTTGTCGCGTCCCAGGGTCATCATTTCACCCAGGTTTTGGTAACGGAAGGGTAACAGGGGACGATCGGTCAGAGAGGCCCAAATATTCCAGGCGGCATAGTCTGCCTGCTGAAACGCAGCCTGGGCGGTGGTGGGTACTTTTTGGCCGCTGGCGTCGTAGCAGTCGGCCAAGTCGCCTAGGGCAAAGACGTCGGGATGGCCTTTGATCTGGAGGGTGGTTTCGGTGAACACTTGACCGCGATCGCTATGATCGACGGGTAGCGATCGAACGACCGGCGTCACCTCCATACCCACCGTCCATAACACCAGATCGACGGGGATCGTATCGACTTGGTCGCGATATTTCAAACGGATCGTGGTTGCATCGATCGCCTCAATTTCAGTTTCATAATCGATCCAAATGTCGCGATCGCTCAAGGCTTGACAGGCCGCGTCACGATTAAACTCGGAGGAGGATTTGAGAAGAACCTCGTGACGATCGATGATGCGTAAACGTCCGCGTTCCCCTAGACGATCGGCAAGGGTGCAGGCCAGTTCGATGCCACTGTAGCCACCACCGACGATCGCAATTCGCAGCGGGTCGCGATCGCTGGTTTCCAATGCACGCAGTTGGTCCTTGAGGCGGTAAGCATCCTCGATCGTCCGAAAACTATAGGTATGCTCACCCACCCCCGGTATGGATTGGGTGGGGGTTTCCCCACCCAAGGCTAGGACTAGGCGATCGTAATTCAGGGTTTGACCATCATCGAGGCTGACCTGATGCGCCTCAAGATTGACTTGCTCTACCCCCGCACGCACAAACCGAATCGTTGTGTCGGCGAGCAATTCCGTGAAGGGTGGTGCGATTTCCCAGCTTTGCAGGTCTTCCGACAGCAAGTCATACAGTAACGGCAAAAAGACGAAACGGTCTTGGCGATCGACCAGTGTAATCTCAACGGGTTGCGACGCATCCCAGGTTTTTTCACTCAGCTTCAGGGCGGTGTAGAGGCCACCAAAGCCGCCGCCGAGAATACAAATGCGTTGGGGAGTTGGGGTCATCGTTGCGGAGGGGGGCAAAGTGTTTAGGTAAGGAGCGATCGTCCGTCAGGCTCAGGTCATCCGGGG
>RDYZ01000267.1 GCA_004293855.1 Oscillatoriales cyanobacterium
CGGCACGGTGATTGGTTGCAAGGTGAAGTCACTGAGCGCGAGTGTGCCGCCCGGTTTCAGCACGCGCTTAACTTCGCGTAAAAATTGTTCGCGGCTGGGGAAATGAAAGATGCATTCGACGGCGAGGATGCGATCGAAGCTGTGGTCTTCAAAGGGCAGTTCGCAGGCGTTGGCGCAGACCCAATCGATCGTGTTGTTGTGTTGGGGGGTGACGAGGCTGGCGGCGCGATCGAGCTGGCGTTGGTCGATGTTCAGGCCGGTGATCTGCAAGTCGTGGTAGCGATCGTTGAGGCAGGCGGTGGTTCCGCCGAAGCCGCAACCGGCATCAAGGACGCGATCGCCGTCTTGGATCTGGGCGGCTTCGTAGACGCATTCGCTCAGGCGTTGGGTGGCGATCGCGAAGTCGGGGATCGATCCGTCGGCGTGGTTGGGGTCGGGCCAGTAGCCCCAGTGGACGTGGGTGCCGAAGGCGTCGATCGTCGGGCGATCGTTCCGGGCGATCGCGTCGAGGATCATGTCGAAGTAGGGAAGTTTGATGTCCATGGGGTCGTCTGTCGGGCTGGCGCGTCGTTAGTCGCCAAATGCTACCAAGATTTCGGGCGCGTCGTTAGTCGCCAAATGCTACCAAGATTTCGGGATGGGCGTTGATACTGTCGCTGGTGTTAGGGCAATAAAAAACGCGCCCCACCGAGAAAAATGGTAGATACTGTGTTGAAGACAAAAGGTCTACGTTTTTTGTCCCGTACTGAGATTTAGCTCTCTCTGCTGGTTGAGGCAGAGCCAAAGGTTGCTGTTCCAGATAGAATTTTATATTTCCCCATAGAAGTCTTGCCACAACACACAGCAAATTTAGTCGAGCCTAAATAGTAAAATTAAGATAAGATTTTCACGTATAAAGTATCTACCAGTACAGCCCTGTGATAACCAAACTCACTCTAAGAAACTTTAAGAGTATTGAGGAGCAAACCTACGAGTTTGCTCAGTTTGATCTTCTCGTGGGGCGTAATAACAGTGGTAAAAGCACTATTCTGCAAGCGTTAGCCATTTGGCAGTTCTGTGTTGATGAATTCCGTCGAGTTAATCGTCGGGGTAAAACCGGTACGCAAGTTGTTCTTCCGAGCTTTACGGCACTTCCTTTACCTGAATTCAACCTTCTTTGGAGGGAAAAAACAGATCGTCGATATCCCAAAGTCAACGGCTCTAAAAAGCAAGAGTTTATCTTAGTAGAAATCGATGTGACTTGGATAACCGATACTCCTGAACCTAAGCAATGTTCGTTTGGAGTAAAGTTGCGCTATAGTTCTCCTCAAACGATTTACGCTATTCCTTCAGAGGGGTGGAAACATTTTCGAGAGTTGGCAGGAAAACCAGATCAGTCAGATTCCCTTTTACCTGTTATTGCTTATGTCCCCCCTTTCTCTGGTTTAGAGCCTAACGAAGAATGGCGAGATGATGGACCTTTGCGTAAGCAGGTTGGCAAAGCCCAACCAGGAAGTGTGCTACGAAATCTTCTGCTCCGAGTTTGGGAAGAAAGCCGAGCAGACTGGTCTGAGATTCAACGAGTCATTAAGCAGTGGTTTAGTGTTGATTTAAAGGAGCCTCAATATGAAAGGGGAGTTGATACACAGATAATTTGTGAATACGGACAAGGGGAAAAATCCTACGATATTATTTCTGGGGGAAGTGGTTTTCATCAAACATTAACTCTCTTAGCATTCTTCTATGGGTACAAACCCACTACCATCTTGCTTGACGAGCCTGATGCGCATCTCCATGTTAATTTGCAACGAGAAATTTTAGACTACTTTAAAAATCAGAAAACACTTCAGAGACATACTCAATTTCTTATTGCGACACATGCGGAAGAATTTATTCAAGGCGTTGATGTTCGCCAGATCATTTCATTACTTGATAAATTACCTAAACGTGTAGAAGCGACTCCAGCTATTTTGACTGCGATGGCGGATGTTTCTAATTTGGAGATTACTCAACTTTCAGAACTTTCTATACCGATACTTTTGTATGTTGAGGGAGAAACTGATGAGCGCCTTTTAAGAGGCTGGGCTACTCCCTTGAAGATGCAGGATAGATTGAATCAGGTTTGCTTTCGCGTTATGCGAGGTGGTTCTAAAGATAAAATGAGAGGGGATAGTGATCGTCATTTTGAAGGAGTAAAACAAGTTATTCCTTCTGCAAAGCGCCTCATATTGTTTGACTACGATGATGAGGGAACATACCACCCAGAAAAAAATAATCCAGTGCTGTATGAATGGCAACGCAAAAATATTGAAAACTATTTACTTGTTTCAGATGCGTGGATAAGAGCAGCCTTACAGAAAGTTGGTATTGGTGATAATGATATTTTTTCATCTCCAGTTAGGGAGTTAATTGAAAATTTCTTTGCTAGTGAGAACCTTACTCTTCCACCAGGGCAATCTTGGCGGCATGTTAAGGCAAATATTTTTCAAGTTGTGAATGGTAAGAAGCTCTTATTTGAGAATTTGGACTCCCTTTTTCAACGTCTTAAATCTCATGAGTTACCGATACAATCAACTTCTGTATTAGAGTTAACTCGTGAAATAGTTGCAGCTAGTATGATTGCAGATGAGGTTCACGAAGATGTCCATCAATTTTTTAATAAATTGAAGCAACTTTTTTCTGATCATTGATTATTGGTGCTCCGCATTATAAGCAGACTACAGATTTATAAACTTATAGAGAAAGTACGGAACCTCGAAATTTTAGCAATTGTGAGTGAAGCTCGTCTGACTCAAGAATCTTTCTCTCACTTGGTTTGAGATGTATCACATAAAACTAAGATACAGAACTGAAATTCATACTCCTCGCGACCCCCATTACCACGCTGCCGCTCTCTTCGGCTTCACCGACCCCACCTCCTGGCAAACGATCGCCACCGACCACCACCAAAACCTTCTCCGCTTCCTCTCCACCCCACCCTCCTCCAACTCGGCGGCCAACCCGCCATCGATGCCGCGATCAAAGCCATGCGCGACGCCTGCAACCAGTGGCCGTAAATCACCAATCACCGTAAAACCATGACCCTCACCGATCGTGTACTAGCTATTGCCGAATCGCGATCATGACAGCTAACAACTGCTCCGCATCATCCGCCGTCAGAATATTTAAATTGCGAAAGTGCCGACAGATGCAACCCTCAAGTCGCACGAAAACATAATCCAAACCGTTCGACACCAAACCCCAAACCACATCTTGACGCTCCAGCACCGTTCCCGCATAGGTAAGCAGTTGCGGCAAACCCGCCGCAGGACTAATCGCGCTGTTTTTCGCTTCGACAATCAGGACACAGAGGGGAACACGATCGCCGATCAACTGGCGACCCACCCACAAATCCATCCGACCACGAATCACCGTATCACCATCCTCGATCGCGATCTCGTCGATCACCTCCTCCATCGAGATTTGCAGCGTCGGATCGGACAGATAGCCACTCATCCATAGCAGCGGCGAAAGTGCCGCAACCTGGACTTGATTTTCGGAGATTTTGCCCTGTAGGTAGTAGCGCTGCCAATTTTGGCGCAGCTCGGCAATTTGCTGGATCTCGTAAGCGCTCAAGGTTTGAAGGTCTAAGCTGGGTCTAAAATCAGCTTCAAACTGGATCTGGAGTTGCAGACGATCGATCACCTCTGGCAAAGCAAGCGCACTGGCATCAATGACGTTAGCCATATTGTGAGCAGAAAGCGAAGGTTTACATTCAGTTTAGGGCCTGTGATTCACAGACTGTAGCGCTGTTTATCTCGATTGCGTCAATGGACGGAAACCGGTAATCTCACCCACGATCAACGCGATCATCCGACAATGAGTAAATCCACCGGATATTGAGTTGCAATTGAGTTGAAACCGATTTTTTAACCCCGTCTCCCCGCGACCCTAATGAGCGATCGACGCCGCCCCGACCGTTACCCCGACGATCCCAACCCCAACCCCGATCGGTATCGCCAAAACTACAGCAACGAATTCGACGACGAAACGAATTCGACGACGACCCCGCCGAATTTGACGACGGCTACCCCGATCGCCCACCCAAGCTCACCACCCGCGCCCCCCGCGTACCCCACTGGCGTCGCGGTTGTGCCTTTGCGATCGACTTTTTGATCGCCGGATTTTTCTGCGCGTTACTCAGCAACGAAAACGGGTTTGGTCAGTTTATTACCTTTAACTTTGGCTGGCTGGCAATTCGAGCGATCGTCGTCTCCTCCAACTACGGCCAAAGCCCCGGTCGTTGGCTGTTCGATATGCGGTCGTTGGCTGTTCGATATGCGCGTGATCGACGCTCGCTACCAGCGCACACCGCTCCTCGGGGAACTGCTCAAACGCGAGGCGATCGCCGGTAACGGAGCCTTCCTCGCCTTCGTGGGTCTCACCGCCCTCGGCTCCCAAAACGCCTTTTATTTACTGTTCCTCGTACCGCTCGCCCTCGATGTGGGTGCGGCCTGGTTAGACCCCAACGACCCCGCCGCCTTTCACGATCGCATCGCCGGAACCGCCGTCGTCGCCACCCGTCGCGGCTACTCCTTGGATCTCAAGGTGAAAAAATGGGTTGCCTTTGGGATGGCTAATATGAAAAGATAGGCGATCGTGTCTGAATTTGTAAGCAGTTAGAGGAAACGACTCCCATGGCTAAGAAGGGCGTACGCATTACGATCACTCTCGAATGCACCGAGTGCCGTACCAACACCAACAAGCGATCGAACGGCGTTTCGCGCTATACCACCAAGAAAAACCGTCGTAATACCACGGGTCGCATGGAGCTGAAAAAATTCTGCCCCCACTGCAACGCCCACACGATCCACAAAGAAACGAAGTAGAGCCGATCGCCACAGGCTCTTTTAGGATCGCCGCATTTCCGCCGATCAAGCCTTGAGTCTCAAGCCTTGATCCCCCGGCCTGCGTCATCTTCTTTAGCCTGCGTTCATCTGACATGCTTCTTGCCAGCGTTGAATTTTCGGGATTGTGCACCTGCGGGCATTCACTGCATTCGCCGTGGTTGCGATCTCCATCGATCTCAGACCGATCGCCGAAAAGCTGCGCTTCACCCCATCCCCGCACGGGTCACCCGTCGAGTTTTGGTGAACGTCTTAACGCTCCCGATCGACCCCGACCCGCCGCGATTTCATTGTTGTTCATTCATTCCCCAACTTTACTGAGGAGATACATCTATGGCTGGCTTTTACCGTCGTCGTCTTTCACCGATTAAACCGGGCGACCCGATCGACTACAAAGATGTGGACTTGCTCCGCAAATTCATCACCGAGCGTGGCAAAATTCTGCCCCGCCGCATCACCGGTTTGACCTCCAAGCAACAACGCGACCTGACCAGTGCGATCAAACGCGCCCGTCTGCTTGCCCTGCTGCCGTTCTTGAACAAAGAAGGCTAAAATTGACGGCCTAGCGGCTTCCGTTCCGTCTGTAACCGGCACGATCGCCGGAGTCCTGCCGTGAACGTCAGCCCGCAAACCCTGCCAATCACGGGTCGTCCGCTTGTGCCATCGTTGCGAGTGCTGCTATCGAGCTCGAGGATCGGCCATCTGCGGACGACTTTTGTCGTAATTGGACGTAGTTAAGTATTAAAGTGACTTCCATGCGGCGATCGTGTCGTCGCGCACGGTCGTGAACCCCCAATAGAATCGGTGGAAAAAGGAAGGCTGATTGAATTTCGACTGCACGGTGAGCGTACGCTTGCCGTGATTGACCGCCCAGAGGGTAAGAAAAACTGGGTGGCGATCGATGCCAGCGGTCAGGCACGGACACTTGCCCCGAAGCAGGTGACCTACGAGGTGGCGGCAACAGCGGCCTTTAAGCCAACGGATATTGACCCATTTTTAGCCGAGGTTAAGCCCTATCTTGATCCGTCCGGTTTAGAAGTGGCCTGGGAATTGCTGGTGGAAGATGGTGAAGCCACCAATCCCGAAGCTCTGGCGCTGTTACTGTTTAGCGAGGGTACACCCGCCCAGTGTTACGCAGCCCATTGCCTCTTGTCCGATGACAAGATTTATTTCAAGCAAAAGGGCGATAAGTACGAGCCACGTCCCCAAAGTCAGGTTGAGGATCTCAAACACCAGATCGAAGCCGCTGCCCAGCGCGATCGAGAGCGTCAAGGGTTTGTCGATCGGGTGCAGCAGGTGTTAGCCGGTGAGACGGTGGACTGGGAGACGAGCGATCGCAGTCGAATCGAGATGATCGAGCGGTTGGCCGCCTTTGGGGAAGAATGCCCCAATCGTGCCGCTGCGATCGATTTGCTGGAAAGTCTTGGGCGTCCACCCCAGGCGAAAGCTGCCTTTCAACTGTTGGTTGAACTCAAGATCTGGAGCGAGCACGAAAACCTCCATCTACGACGCACGCAACTTCCGACCTACTTCTCGACCAAGGTGCTTGATGTGTCGCATCACTGTTTACAAGATCCCCCCCCGGATACGGAAACCAATCGCCTCGATTTAACTCACCTCAAGGTGTTTACGATCGATGATGCCAGCACAACCGAAATTGACGATGGCCTGAGCCTGGAATACGGCGAAGACGGACAGGAACGGCTCTGGATTCATATTGCCGACCCCACCCGCTGGATGACCCCCGGTGATTCGCTGGATCTCGAAGCCCGTCGCCGCTGTACGACGGTGTACCTACCGACGGGCATGGTTCCGATGTTGCCGGAGGAACTGGCGACAGGGCCGATGAGTTTGAACCAGGGACAGATTTGCTGTGCCCTGAGTTTTTGCATTGAGCTGACGGCAGAAGGCGCGATCGACACTTTTAGCATTCATCCCAGCTTCATCAAGCCCACCTATCGGCTCACCTACGACGATGTAGATGAGATGCTTCACCTCAAGCTCACCAATGAGCCTGAGATTGAAGCGCTCTCAAACTATGCCCAGTTGCGCCATGCGTGGCGACAATCCCAGGGGGCAATTTCGATCCATATGCCGGAAACCACGGTGAAGGTGTGTGGTGACGAGGTGGATATTCAGATTATCGATGACAGCCGATCGCGCCAACTCGTCGCTGAAATGATGATCCTGACCGGGGAAGCCGCCGCCACCTACGCCGCCAAACACGCGATCCCCGTCCCCTTTCGCGGTCAGCCCCAACCGGAGCTACCGCCCGAGGAGGAGCTGCTACGGTTGCCGCCGGGACCGGTGCGTGCCTGCGCCCTGCGTCGCTGTATGCCACGGAGCGAGGTCGGTTTGTTTGTCACCCGCCACGCCAGCCTTGGTTTAGACCATTACACCCAGGTCACCTCACCGATTCGCCGTTATGCGGATTTACTGACCCATTTTCAGCTCAAGGCTCACCTACGCGGCGAGGCTCTGCCCTTTTCGGCGGACGAACTCAAGCAAATTTTGCTCAGTCTCGGATCGGCAGTGAAGGAGGCCAATCTGGTGGAGCGTCAAACCAATCGCTACTGGTCGATCGAATACCTGCGGCGTCATGCCAATGAGGTGTGGCCGACCTTGGTGCTGCGTTGGATTCGGGAAGATGAAAACCTGGGGTCGATTTTGCTCGAAGATCTGGGTCTGGAATTCGTCTGGCGGATTCCACGCGGTCTCACACCGGGCGATCGCATCCAGGTTCGTGTGGCCCATGCCGACCCGCGCGAAGATACGATTCATTTTCAACCCGTCGAAAGTGACACCGCCCAAGCCCTTGAGGTCTAGGCCGTCGGTCTCAACCGTCGCCGGTCTCGGTTCCGGCGTGGCTGGTTTGCGTTCGGGTTGAACCGAGGCTGTTATGACCCCTTGAAGACCCGCACCCTCTGATCTCCATGACCAACGGACTCGATCGTTACGCCAAGCTGGATTCACCGATCCATCGCTGGGAAGTGCGCTGTAAATTTATCGGCCTAATGGCGCTGATTTTTGCCTTTTCCTGTGTGCAGGATCGGTGGCTGCTGCTGGCATCCCTGATCATTGCGGCCATGCTGTACGGCCTGTCGGGGTTGCCGCGATCGTTCTGGCTGAGTCGCCTACGCTATCCGGGCTATTTTCTGGCCTTTGTCGTGATCACCCTGCCGTTTGCCGCCGGTCAAACCCATCTGATCGAGTTTGGGTCGATGGTGGCGATTAGCCTGGAGGGAACGTTAGCAGCGGCTTCGATCGTGGTGCGGTTCCTCGCGATTTTAACCGTGACGCTGGTGCTGTTTGGAACCCATCCGATCGTCGAAACCCTGGCGGGGTTGCGGGCGTTGGGTTTGCCCAGTTTTTTGACCGATACGATGCTGCTGTTTTATCGCTATCTGTACGATGTCATCGGCCAGTTTCGCGTGATGCAAACGGCGATGCGACTGCGGGGTTTTCAGCGACGTCAACTCAACTGGCGTTATATCAAAGTGTTGGCGCTCCTGTCGGGGACGCTCTTGGTTCGCAGTTATGAGCAATCGGAACAGATCTATCGTGCGATGCGTTTGCGCGGCTATAGCGATCGCTCATCCCAACGCCAACTGAATGTTCCCCACAGGGGTGATCATCTGGCACTGGCCGCAACCCTGACCCTGGCGATCGGGATTGCGATCGCTGAGTTTTACCTGAGCTAATGCCATCCCCTCCCCCACACGCCTTCCCTGAACTGAACCTATGACGATCCGCGAATATTACGATCGCATCAACACCAAACTCCTGAACCTCATTCCCCCAGGGCTGGGATCGATTCTCGAAGTGGGTTGCGGTACGGGAGCCCTCGGCGCACACTACAAGGCCAGTAATCCCGATACCCACTACACCGGCATTGAGCTCAACCCGGAGGCCGCCGAGTTAGGCCGCGAGCGGATCGATCGGGTGATTACCGCCAACGTCGAACAGGCCGACGAGCCTGAGCTTCAGTTTGACGCCCAGTCCTTTGATGCCTTGGTGTATGGCGATGTCCTGGAACATTTGATCAATCCCTGGGAGGTGCTCGATCGCCATTCGCGCTGGCTGAAGCCCGAGGGTTACGTCATTGCCTCGATTCCCAATGTGCAAAACTGGACGATTTTGCGCGACCTGATGCGCGGACGTTGGGACTATCAGGATGAGGGATTGCTCGATCGAACCCACCTGCGGTTTTTTACCCTGGATTCCGTCAAGGCACTCTTTGCCCAGGCGGGTTTACGCATCGAGGCGATCGAGGTCACCCAATCCCACGATCCCAGTGAATACGCCGCGATCGTGCCCCACATGACCGCCCTCGCCACCTGGATGGGCCTCGATCCCCAGCAGTTTGATTACCTGATCACCAGCCATCAATTTGTGGTCGTTGCCCGTCCCGTGAAACGGCGTCTATTTGTCCAAACCATGCGCCTCGGGTCGCCCAATAGCGAGCGCGTACGGACGCAGGCGGTGGATCGGTGGAGTAATCAGATTCCGGGGGTGCGATCACAGTCCGAAACCCGTCAGGCGATCTTGAGCCTTGCCCGTCCGGATGAGGAAAAAGTTTTCATTTGGCAAGATGCCCAACTTCCAGCCTCCTTGGTGCAAAAACAGCAGCCGAATCTGTTGGCTCGGGGCTATCTCATCCTGGCGGACGTCGATCGCGATCCCCACACCAATGCCTACCTGGTCGATTCCAACTATCTGCTGTATCGCAGTTGCCACGCGATTCAAACCGCCAGTCCGGCCTTGGCCGACCGAGTGCGGCCCTACAATCCCCACGTCGTCGTCTTTCCTAACCATCTCGAGGAGTTGCCCATTCCCCGAGGCGATCGCGATTACGATCGAGCCCATATCGTCCTCGGCTCTGCCAGCCTGGGACGCGACTGGGAACCGCTGATCCTGGCCTTGAATGCAGTACTGGCAGAATTTGGCGATCGCGCTCCAGTCACCGTTATCCACGATCAAGCCTGCTTTGAGGCGATCGACACCCCCCACAAACGTTTTTTCCCTCACCAAACCTACGAGATCTATCAACGCATCCTGCGGGCCGCAACGATCGCCCTCCTTCCCCTCAGTGATACACCCAGCAATTGGCTGAAATCCGATGTGCGTTTCCTGGACGCCGCCAGCCAGGGGTTAGCCGTCCTCGCGTCACCCACCGTCTACGGTGACACGATCAACGACGGTGAAACGGGTTTGATCTACCACTCTCCTGAGGATTTCACCGCCAAACTGCGAGAGCTGATCAGCGATGCCGCCCTCCGCGATCGCCTTGGCCGATCGGCCTATGCTTGGGTTGGAGCCCATCGCCTACTCAAACACCAGGTTCGCGATCGCATTCGTTGGTACTACGACATGCGCCATCAACTTCCCCAACTCAATGCCGACCTGCGCGATCGGGCTCCTGAACTGTTCTCGCCAGCCAGCGAGTAAGCTAAAGCTAAAGCCAGTGCGCCGATCGCATCAGGTTTCGGTCAAGGGACGACCCAAGTCACCCTCTGCCGTGACTCAGATCTGGCCGCGTGAATCCGCTTGAATTGATTGCTTCCCGTTAACGCTAACGCCCCCCGCTTCATGCTCGAACTGCCTATCCAGTATTCCGGCACGGTTTACGTCTACTGTTTTGATGATAACAATCCGGCCAAAGGGATTAAAACGCTTTACCGTCAGGTCGATCTACTGAATAAAAATGGGATCTCCGCCCAAATTGTGCACCAAAAACCGGGGTTTCGCTGTACGTGGTTTGAGCATGAAACGTCGGTGACCGCCTGGGATCAGACGAATTTTACGCCAGACGATACGATTTTGCTGCCGGAGGTACTCGGGGCGAATATTACGCGAATTATGCCGGGAGTTCCCAAGGTTGTTTTTAATCAAAATGGCTTTTTGAGCTTTCATAATCACGTGTCGCCACTGGTGGAGACCCGCGACAGTCCCTACGTCCACCCCGATGTGATTGCCGCCTTGACGGTGTCCGAGACTACGGCCAATTTACTGACCTATGGGTTTCCGAAATTGCCCGTCTTTCGGATGTACTACACGATCGAGCCCCATGTATTTCGCTACACGGCCAGCAAAACGCGACAGATTTGCTATTTGCCACGCCAACACAAAGAGGACGCCGATCGCCTGTTAAATCTGTTGAAATATCGCGGCGTGCTGGACGATCTGGCGCTGATTTCCCTGGAGGGCAAAACCGAGGCGGAAACCGCCGCCATTTTGCAAGAGTCGCTGATTTTTCTGAATTTGGGGTATCCCGAAGGGTTTGGGCTCCTCCCGGCGGAGGCGATGGCCTGTGGTTGTATCGTGATCGGCTATGACGGCATCGGTGGCCGGGAATTTTTAACATCCGAATACGGCTATCCGATCGCCTATGGTGATCTGGTTCAGTTTGCTCAGACGATCGAGCAGGTTTTAGATCTTTGGGAGAGCGATCGCCCGATGGTCACAGCGATCGGCAAACATGCCGCCAAGTTTATTCGTGAAACCTATTCCCAAGCCCAAGAAGAATCCAGCAGCCTTGAATCCTGGGTGAATATTTTGCGGATTCGCAGCGGCGAAACCCTGCGTGATCTGGCGAACAAGCCGACCCAGTTGGGAGCAATCCCGGAACCGGAACCGGAACCCTTTGCGCCGATCGATCCAGACCGCAAGCTCTTCATTCAAAATCTGCTGATGGCGCCAACGGCCTGCGCGGAGGTGCGGGCGATCGAGCCGTCCCGTTACCTCAATCAAATTCCCGGTGTGCGAGCCGTCACCTCGAAGAAAAATGCGGTTTTAAGTAAGGCGGAAGCGGGCGAAGAAAAGGTATTTGTCTGGCAACGAGCCATCCTCACGCCCGATCGGGCCTTAACCCAGCAACGCAACCTGCTCGAACGCAACTATTTAACCGTGGCGGAAATTGACGAAGACCCCTCACGCTGGCCCGAAATCGCCGCGAGTGATTACTTTGCCTATCGGAGTTGTCACTGTGTCCAAACGGCGAGCGAGCCCCTAGCCGAGTTGCTGCGTCAGTACAATCCCCATGTCAAAGTGTTCGCGAACCATTTGGTGGATGAACCCCACCCGCGCAGTTCAGCGGAATATGAACGGGCGACGATTTTCTTTGGGGCGATCGATCGAGCGGCGGACTGGAAGCAAATTATTGAACCGCTTAATCGGGTAATCGAGGAAACGGGGAACTTTGTTCGGGTGGAAGTGATTCACGATCGCGCGTTTTTTGATGCGATCGAAACCAGTAATAAAAACTTCATCCCCTTCGCTCCCTACGATGTTTACCTCACCATTCTGAAACGGTGCACCCTGGCGATTCTTCCCCTCGCTGATACCGTGCGTAACCGTTTCAAATCTGACCTGAAGTTTGTGGAATGCGGTGGTCACGGTTTGGCGACGCTGGCGAGTCAGGTGGTGTACGGCGAGACGATTATTGACGGGGAAACGGGTTTGATTTACCGGACACCGACGGAGTTTGAGCAAAAGTTCCGGCAATTGGTGCTAGACACGGAGCTACGCCAACACTTAGGCGAGCGATCGATGGCCTGGGTGGTGAAACATCGTCTCTTGAAGGATCGAGCGCGGGAACGGGCGGAATGGTATCTTGCTATGCGCGATCGGCTACCGGAACTCAACGCCGACCTAGAGCAGCGCGTGCCTGCGCTGTTTTCGCCGCGTTTGAGTTAAGCGGTGCGATCGGCGAAATTCTCTCGATTCAACGCAATTCGGCGCAATTTTGCGAAGAAAATCTAATGATCCCGAATCGTAGCGAATGCGACAATGCTAGAATAGCTTGGCACACATCAGTGTTCGGCAAGCCACGCTTCGATCCGCCCAGATCGAGACGGGTTTAGCATTCTGGGGATGTGGCGGAATGGTAGACGCTGCGGACTTAAAATCCGCTGCTAGCAATAGCGTGCGGGTTCAAGTCCCGCCATCCCCATC
>RDYZ01000304.1 GCA_004293855.1 Oscillatoriales cyanobacterium
CTGGATCGGGCGATCGCGATCGCCCCGCCGCACCTGTCCTACTACGATTTGATCGTCGAACCGGGTACGGTGTTCGATCGCTACTATCAGCCCGGAGCCGGACCGCTTCCAACCGAAGCCGCCGCCGCCGAGATGTATCGCCGCGCCGCTGATCGCCTCACCGCTGCCGGATACGACCACTACGAAATCAGCAACTACGCCCAATCGGGTTACGCCTGCCGCCACAATCTGACCTACTGGCAGAATGAAACCTATTACGGTTTGGGGCTCGGGGCGACGAGTTATGTCAACGGTCAGCGGGTCGCGCGGCCACGGCGTCGCGATGCCTACGCGGACTGGCTCGATCGCTACGTTGCGCATGGCGGTGTGGTAGACACAGAAGCGGTCACAGCGATCGATCTGGCGTTGGAGTCGGTGATGTTGGGGTTGCGGTTGGCGGCGGGGATTGATCGGAAGCTATGGCGATCGGAGCTGTTGCAATTGGCAGGCGAGGCGGCGATCGTTCGGGTGGATCGGGTCGTGGCTCAGTACGAACAGGCGGGGGCGATCGCGATCCAGACCGATCCCAACCGGTTACGCTTAACCGATCCCGAAGGTTTTTTGATGTCCAACTCCGTGCTGTCGGATTTATTCAACGCGATCGAAGGGGATGAATCCTGAGTTAGGTCTTATCGTTAAGTCAATCATTCCCAACACAGATTGAGAGCGTTGAGCGGGGTCGAAACGCGGTTTTCGGGCAAGCAGAACAGAGTCAGGATGTTTCGGTTTTCCTTGAATTCAGCATAATCCCGCTTAATCTTTAATACATCTCCGGGACAAAGGTTTGAATCGCGATCGGCGGACGCAGATGACCATTATCCGGCTGACGCGGCGGCAGCTCGATCGGCTCAGGCGTCAGATCTTTGTAGGGAACCATTGACAGCAAATGCCGCATACAGTTCAGGCGAGCGCGTTTTTTATCATCGGCGCGGACGACGTACCAGGCTGATCGCTTGATGTCCGTGTGGGCAAACATTTCATCCTTGGCGATCGAATACTCCACCCATTTTTCCCGCGCTTTGAGATCCATCGGGCTTAATTTCCAGCGCTTCGTCGGATCATCACGGAAAACCAATATTTGATCAAGATAATTCCCGATCGCACCAACATGCATTCAAACTCGGGGCACGATCGTAAAAACTCGTGATACTCCGCCTCCGTACAGAAGCCCATCACCCGCTCGACCCCCGCCCGGTTGTACCAACTGCGATCGAACAAAACAATCTCACCCGCCGCCGGGAGGTGCGCCACATACCGCTGAAAATACCACTGGGTTTTTTCGCGCTCCGTTGGGGTTCCCAATGCCACCACCCGGCAAATACGCGGATTGAGCGATTGGACAATTCGTTTAATCGTCCCGCCTTTGCCAGCGGCATCGCGTCCCTCAAAAATTACGGCCACCTTCAGCCCCTGGTGTTTCACCCATTCCTGAAGCTTAACCAGTTCGATTTGCAAGCGCTGTAACTCTTGCTCATACACTTTTTTGGGAAGTGGATGTTCCGGCGGAGTCAAGGCCACCGCTGTGGGCGGGGAGCCGGGGGGGGGAGCCGGAAGTGGGGCGGTCAATGGTGACGGTTTTTGTTCTGAGACTTTGGTGTCTTTCGCTTTTTTGCCCACGATCGCGACCTCCTATCAAAATATTGTGATCATCTTCCACGGCTAACGGCGAGGGTGCTGGATCGTCGTCGCGTCGTTCCCCGTAGAAGGCGTTCACGTTCTATCGTACGCACGGGAAAAATAATGGGGGGAAATCTCAGCAAGAGTTCGGATTTAGACACATCCTGTAAACCAATCCCGCCAAGGCTTGCGCTGAGGGCTGGTGAGGGGTTCGCCAAGCTACGGGGTCAACCGAAACGGGCAATGTAGGCCAACACCGCGATCGTCATGGCGATCGCCACCCAGATAAATTGATTGTCGCGCCGGTTGATCGTGGCTGGGTCGATCTCCGGTTCCTTCAGCGGGCGAATCGGGCGTGGTTTATAGGTTCCCGACGATCCTTTTTTGGCCTCGTCCTCCCGCTCTTCAATCTGGCTCAGATCTGGAATTTTGGTGAACCATTCCGGGCGTTTCGCCAGTTCCGGGGCTTCGAGGATTGCCCGCAGGCGACGGCCTTGCTGACGGGTGGGGATGTGGGGATGGTGGGTTAGTTTGCGACAGAGAGCAAGGGCGGCCTCAAGATTGCCGTAGGCGTGGTAAGCCAGAACCAGCCAAATTTTGATTTCACCACCGATCGGCGATGTCCCCACACTCAGCGCTGCCGATCGTTCAAGATTGGCGATCGCCTGTCGGTAATACCCCGACTCGAAGGCACGACGCCCGGTGAGGTAAAGCTGGGCAGCGGTTTCGGCTTGTTCTTCCGCTGCTGCGATCGCCGCCTCGTCTGAATCCTCCTCAAACTCCGGCTCGATCGGTGTGGGAAACTCTCCACTGGCCTCACCCTGCGGGCTTGGGAGATCCGTGTCCATCGATCCACGTGCTTCGCCGCGATCGCCTTCCGAGCTGACCCCATCTGGTTCGACCTCGTAGCGCACCATAAGCTCATCGATCGACTCTATCCCCGCCGCGCCCAACTCATCAAGATCAAGTTCGTCAAGCTGGGGGGCAACCACCACGGGACGATCCGGCTCCGGCGATCGGTTCGTGGCATTGGCCTCGCCCTGGGTCACATTAGAATCGCGATCGTTCAGAGTCACTCGCGCTACTCTCCTTGGGTACAACGGTTACAACAGTGTTCTAGTGTTCTCAATATTTTGGCAGGTTCTTGAAGCAAAGGACGCCGCCAACGGTTTACCCCCTAAAACCCCAG
>RDYZ01000305.1 GCA_004293855.1 Oscillatoriales cyanobacterium
ACCATCCGATCGCGCACCATTTTTGCGACGCACTATCACGAGATGAACGAGTTGGCCTCAATTCTTGACAATGTGGCGAACTATCAGGTCACGGTTAAGGAGTTACCGGATGACATCATTTTTCTGCGGCAGGTGACCCCCGGTGGTGCGGATCGATCGTACGGCATTGAAGCAGGTCGGTTAGCGGGTTTGCCGCCGTCAGTGATCGATCGGGCGCGGCAGGTGATGCGACAGATCGAGAAGCACAGCAAAATTGCGATCGGGCTACGGAAAAGTGGGGCGATTGTGGCTGATTTAGGGGATGATGTTGACCCGATCGAGCAATTGGATATGTTTTAATCCGACTCGCGAGTTGCTTGAGAAAGGGATGGGTCATGTCGCAAATGCCGATTGATTTAAGACATCTCTTCAAATCGACTCAATGAGCGTTGAGCGGAGTCGAAACGCGGTTTCCTCGTTCCCACACTCTGCGTGGGCAACGGGCGAGCTAGACACTCTGCGTCCTCGCCCAACCTCACATCACTGGACGCAGAGCGTCCCGACGGCATTCCTACGCAGAGCGTAGGAACGAGAGGAAGCGTAGGAACGAGAGGACACCCCTCCTCCGGCTCCCCTTCTCCCAAAATGGGAGAAGGGGCTGGGGGATGAGGGTCAGGCCAAATTCAAAAAAACCTTACAGAGTCTATAGTCTAGCTACTCTGTCTAACTCGAACTCACATCACCTACGGTTCGTAGACCGTGGGTGCGATCGCAGCCTCCTCAAACAATTGCTCGATCGCCGCTTGGCGCTCCTCCGGGGTTTCCTGAGACCAATGCCAGAGACTTTCATAAAAGAAAAACGCCACCCCATCAAACTCATTCGCTCGCACAGCTTCCACCTGTTGCAGCATCAAGGCCGTATCCGCCGGTTGATCCCGTAGCCCTGCCAAAACCCCGATCGCCGTGGGAATATGATTCCGCGCCGCGATCAACTCCGGTGTGTTGAGCTGCGCCTCAAATCCATCCAGATTGCGCCGATACAGTTGAACGATCAACTCCTCCACCAATCCCATGCGCTCCCAGCGCTCCCAATCTTGCAGATAGCGACTATAGGCAAATTCCTGAGGATTGGGCGCCACTGAAATGACGATCTCAGGATTCACGGCCTTGACCGCAAAAAAGAGCCGTTTCATAAACTGCGTGATCTGATCCGCACGCCACGCCACCCAGGCCGGATCATTCGGATCTGCGGGGGGATCATTGCCGTCGTGTTGAGCGCGGTACAGGGCGATCGTCTGCGGGTCGTAACCATACTCAACCGGCAGACCCATATGATCATCGAACTGAATGCCGTCGATATCGTAATTTTCCGCTAGCTCCACCACCAGATCTAAGATAAATTGCTGGACTTCCGGATGGAACGGATTAAGCCACACCCGTTCATGCTCTCCCTCCATCATCGTGAAACTGCCATCCGCTTTTTGGGTGAGCCAAGCGGGATGCACCCGTGCGAGTTCCGAGTCAGACGGAGCCTGAAAGCCAAATTCAAACCAGGGAACCACACGCAACCCCAGTTCATGGCCGCGTTCGACCGCTTCGGCTAGCATATCGCGGCGACGTAAACCGGGATGAGGGTCCATCGCGATGCCGTAGGTGGCCTCGGCGACCGCACTGGGGTAGAGGGTATAACCCCAATTCCAGACCGTGGGGTAAATGGTGTTGAACTGAAGGTCTGCGAGGCGGGTGAGTGCCAGATCGAGGTTACGACGGGAGAATAGGACGGTGCTGTCAATATTCGTCAGCCAGACGCCGCGCAGTTCTCGCACCTGGGACGAGGCGATCGCCGTGCGAGGAATGACGTCCGCAGGCAGACGATCGGCTTGGATGCGACAAATCATGACCGCGAGATCGGCCCGAGTTGCGGTGGCATTGGGATCGAGTTGACGGGGATCTGGATGATTGGCGATCCAGCCACGATCGACCGCACTGGCGATCGCCGGACGAACTTCAGTGGGGATGGCCGTTTCGTCATCAAAGGCACGCGCCAACAGCCGATCAACGCGGCTCGGAGGAGACAGATCTAAACCGGAAACCACATTCGTCCAGAGTTCCCAACGGTTGAGGTACTGTTCTGGGTAGAACACACGGTCAATGTAGCGATCCAAAAAACCAAGACGATCGGCATGAGCCACCCCCGCCGCATTCACGTGTTTGGCCGTGACATCCAGGAAACGGGTCGCACGGGCCGCGTCAGGAGCCGGATTCACGAGCGGACGATCGGCAAAGGCACGGGCCACGATGGTGGCAAAATCCCCACGGGTGAGCGGTTGGTCAGGTTTGAGATGATCGCGACCATCCGCCTGGAGAATATCGCGGGTTTCCAGCTCCGCAAGGCAGGACTTCGCC
>RDYZ01000268.1 GCA_004293855.1 Oscillatoriales cyanobacterium
TTGGGGCTTGAAGAGTTTTTGAAAAAGCTCTGGATTTGGGGTTAGAGATGGGGATGGGTTAATGCTCGATGTAGTCCACTGGGGCATCGTCTCAAGGTAGAAGCTGTGCTTCAGCAAGCTCGGCACTCATCTGTATTTGCGTCTGAGTTGTGGGTGTGGCGCCGATCGCCCCCATCTCCAACACCTCGAATATATATAGTCAGTTCAAGATCAAGACGAGACATATTGACTCTGTTCTAGTTGCTACACTGCGTTTCGACTCCGCTCAATGCTCTCGGTAGGTTCTAAAAATGATTGAACTGACCATACCGTTGTGGCGTTACTCCTTGGGGGCCGGGTTGGGGAATGAGCATTGAACTTGGATCTTGAGGTTGCTTTTGGTCGTGCCTTTGGTGATGTAGGGTACGCCTAGCTCGCCGCCGATTTCGATGCCGAATTCGAGGGTGACTTTATCGACGTTGGCGATCGCGACTTTTTTGAGGGCGTCGAGGCTGTAGTGGGTGTAGGCGGTGATGACGCCCTGTACGTCACGGATGTGTTTTTGGAAGTCTTCTTTTAAGCCTTTGCCGGTGGCGGCTTCTTCTTCGTCATCGTTGTCGGCAGAAGTGATCGCGTCGAGGCTAGTTTCGTCGAGGTCGTCGCTGGCTTCTATATAGATGACGGTGTTGTCGTCGAGCTGGAGGGGTTTGAGTTTGCGGGTCATCGCGAATCTTGATCGATGAGTCACTCGCTATCATAGACAAAACATTTTTGCTCTCGGGGTGATGTATGGGTCGGGATGCGCTCGTTGTCGGAATCAGTCGGTATACGAGTCTGTCCGATCTCGATGCGCCGGTACGCGATGCTGAGGCGATCGCCCAAGCGTTGGAAAAGAGCGACAATCCTTTCACGGTCGAGCGTTTGCCGCTGATTACTGATAAGGAGAACGATCGACTCAAAACCGGCAAAAAGACAACAGTTTCGCGCAAGATGCTCCGCAAGGCGCTGATTCAAAAGTTCAAACCGGCGGGCGCAACCTACAGCGATACGGTGTTGTTTTATTTCTCCGGCCACGGTCTCTACGACCCGGCGGAAGATAAAAGCTACCTCGCGGCGAGCGATGCCGACCCGGATGATTTCGAGGGCTGCTATGCGCTGCGGGACTTGGCTGAACTGATGCGAAACAGCCCGGTGAAACAGCAGATCGTCTGGCTGGACTGTTGTCACAGTGGCGGGATTGTGGCGGTCAACCAAGCGCGACCCACCGATGCAGCGGGATATAGTCGGTGCTTTGTGGCGGCGTCCCAATCGTTTGAAATGGCGTACGAACGATCGCAAGCGGACTCGTTCAGCGTCTTAACCGACGGGCTGCTGCGCGGTCTCGATCCGGAGAATCCCGACCTCAATCTGAAAGCGGGCGCGTGGATCGATACGGCGTCGCTGTGCGCGTATCTGAGTCAGTATTTCAAAGTTCACGGCCAAACCTATCCGCAGCGTCCGCTTTTTAGCTACATTGGCGATCCGGTGCTGCTCGCGCGGAAGTCTAGCGCCAGTGTCGTGGACGATCGCGATCGTCCGTTGCGTCCAGACATTCAGCCGTATCGGGCGTTAGAAGCCTTCGACGCGGACGATACAGAGTTTTTCTTCGGGCGCACGACCCTGACGGACAAGCTGCTGGCGCAAATCTACGATGAGCCATTTTTGGCGGTGCTGGGGCCGTCGGGTAGCGGCAAATCGTCGGTGGTGCGGGCGGGGCTGTTGCCGGAGCTGACAAAGGGGGCGCGGCGCGATACGCAGGATTGGCAGATCTTGCCAGTGATGAAGCCAGGGGACAGTCCGCTCGAAGAACTGTTCGAGGCTTTGGCGTCTGTGTATGGCTTCAAAACGGTGAATCTGCTGTCGCGTGATTTCGATGCTGAGGGTGCGGCGAACTTCGCTCAGCAGGCACGGGCAAAGTGTGACAAAACGATCGTGCTAGTCATCGATCAGTTTGAGGAGATTTTTACGCTGTGTCGGGGTAGCGAGGCGAAAGATCGGGAGCGCGGGGAGTTTCTCGAATGTTTGTTCGGGGCGGTGGATGCGCTGGCGGGCAAACTGCGGCTGGTGGTGACGATGCGGGCGGATTTTCTCGGGAAGTGCCTGGAGCGGGAAGATCTGGCGGGGCGGATTTCGGCGGGGCGGGTGGATGTGACGCCGCTGAACGAGGACGAGATCACAGAGATCATCGTGCAACCGGCGGCGCAGGTCGGGCTGAGGGTCGCG
Source organism: Oscillatoriales cyanobacterium (assembly GCA_004293855.1). Lineage (GTDB taxonomy): Bacteria > Cyanobacteriota > Cyanobacteriia > Cyanobacteriales > Geitlerinemataceae > RDYZ01. The sequence continues at coordinate 2,242 of RDYZ01000268.1, forward strand.
GAAAATCTAACGAAGCAGATCGTGCAGGAGACGCGGGAACGGCCAGGGAGTTTGCCGCTGTTGGAGTATGCGCTCACGGAGGTGTGGGAAGCGTGGCGTGGGGACTATGCCGCGAACCCGCAGACCGTGCCGGAGCTGACGAAAGCGCACTACGAAACGGCGGGCGGCTTGGTGGGGGCGCTGGAGAAGCAGGCGAGCAAGGTGTACGCGCAGTGCGACGGTGATGCGGTGCGTCAGGGGCTGGTGCAGCGGATCTTTTTGGAGTTGGTGCAGCCGGGAGTCGAGACGGAGGATACGCGGCGGCGGGTGCGGAAGTCGGAGCTGGTGAGCGAGGTGCATCCGCTGGCGCTGGTGGAGGCGGTGTTGGCGGAGCTGGTGGTGGCGCGGCTGGTGGTTACTGACGAGAGTGAGGTGGTGGATTTGGCGCACGAGGCGCTGATTCGTCACTGGGAGATGCTGCGGGGCTGGCTGGAGAAACACCGCAAGCATTTGCCGCTGTTGCGAGAACTGCGGGAGGACGCGCGGCAGTGGGCGGCGGACAAGCGCGAGGCAAAGTATTGGCTGCGCGGGGCGGATTTGGAGACGGCGCTGAGGTTGTTGGAGCCGTATCGGGAGTTGGGGTATTTGGATCGTGTGACGTGCGAGTTTATCGAGGGGAGCCAAGAGAGCTGGATCGCGGAGGAAACGGAGAAGGAGAAGCAGATCCTGGAGGCGCTGTATATGACTGCTGAGGTGCAGTGGAACGATCGCGACCAGCTTAATTCGCTGCTGACGATTACGAAGGCGGCGGAGCGGGTGCGGTGGCTGCGGGACGATCGACCGGACATCCTGCCGGACAATGCAGCGAAGATCGCGCCGAAGCTGCAACTGACGCTCTATGACCGCATCCAGGAAACCCAGCGCCTCGAAGGTCATCGCGATTCGGTCAATGCCGTGGTCTACAGCCCGGATGGCCAGACCCTCGCTTCCGCGAGTGCTGACAAGAGTGTGAAGCTGTGGGACGTGCGCCATGAAGGACTCGACCTCGATTCGCTGCTCGCCACCGCCCGCCGCCACCTCGCGAACTACCTGCACCACAACCCCAACGTCAGCCCCAGCGACAAAAAACTCCTGCTCAACGATCCCTAACCCCCACTACTGCACCGTCACCTCCACCGGAAACCGACTCGTAATATAGTCCCGAAACCGATCCATATCCGCCTGAAGCGTCGATTCCACCAAACGCCCCAGAAACAAATTATCCATTAACTTACCCAGCCAGCCGGGAATGTCGTAGGCCACCGTCAACTTGACGATACTGCTGCCGTGGCGATCGTAAAACCGCACCGCCCCCCGATTCGCCAAACCATCCACCGACTCCCACTGGATAATCTGATTCGGAACCTTCCGCACAATCCGCGCATTCCAACTGAACTGGAACGACTGCGAATTAAGATGCCAGCGGGACAGACTCGGATCATCCTCACGGATATCCACCGACGCGATCCATTCCATCCAGTTCGGCATTTGTTCCAAATCCGACCACAACGACCAAACTAAGTCGATCGAGTGCGGCACTTCGACCTGAACGCTATGTTCTAGCCAGTTACTCATAGAGGTTTCGGGGTGTGAGGAGTGAGCGGGGAGCAGTGGAGACGTGAGGGGGCGGTGTGCCTGGAAACGCTACACCAGCGCCGGTTGCTTCAGTTGGGCAAAGTGTGCCAGTACGGCGTCGGCGGCTTGGTTGCCGGAAATTGTCGCCCCTTCCATGCTGTCGATGTAGTCCTGCTGGGTATAGCTTCCGGCCAGGAAGAAGTTATCGATCGGGGTTTTCTGAGCCGGACGGAACGGGTCCATCCCCGGTGCTTCCCGGTAGAGCGACTGCGCCAGCTTGACGACGCTGTACCAGGTCATAGTTAAATCGCGAGCCGATGGGAAGAGGGCGCGAACCTGATCCAGGACGTGATGGGCGATCGCCTCGTTGCTTTGTTTGATGAACGGATCACCAGGGGTTAGCACCAGTTGCAGCAGCGAGCCTTGACCTTCGCGGTAATAATCCGATGGGCTGGTTAACGCGAGGTCAGCAAAACAGGAGAAGTCAGCATCGGGGGTGTAGAGCAAATTGTCGAGGCCGACGGCTTTTTCGAGTTGTTGGCGTTGTTCTGCGTCGTGCATTTCGGTCACCCAGCCATCGAAACGTAGCTGTACGGTGGCGACGGGAACGGCGGTCAACTTATAGATATTGTCGAACTCTGACCACTTGCGCCAACCTTCCGGCAGCACTTTTTGGATACCAGGGATATCGCAGGCAAAAACGTAGGCGTCGGCTTCGATGATTTCGTCGCTGTCGCCGGAAGCGATGACGAGGCCGTCTACTTGGGTTTTACCGTTGGTTTCGCTGTACTTGATTTCGCGGACACGGCGGCGAGTGTGATATTTTCCGCCCCGATCGGTGAAATATTTCAGGATCGGCTTGTGAAGATACTCATCGGGCGAACCTTCCAGCATTCGCAACACCGACGCTTCGGTTTTCGTCGCGAAGAACTGAAAAATGGTCAACATACAGCGAGCCGAAATATTTTCGGTGTCGATGAACCCGAGGGCGTAGGCGATCGGATTCCACAGGCGATCGAGGCTGCTTTGGTTGCCACCGTGGGAGCGGAACCAGTCGGCGAAGCTGATGCGATCCAGCTCGCGGATCGTTTTCATCGCGCCGTCAAAGTCCACCAGAGCGCGGACGATCGGGCTTGTACCCAGGGCGATCGAGTTGCGAAGCTTGTCGTTGGCGGAAAGCTGGCTGGTGGTGAAAAAGGCTTTAAGGCCGTTAAGCGGTGCGCCGGTGATGAAGCGAAAATCAAGCTCGCCGATGCGTCCACCTTCATTCACAAAGGTATGGGTGTGATCTTTGAGGAGGAGCGAGTCACGGGCGCCGACTTTTTCCATTAAGGCGAATAGGTTGTAGTAGCAGCCAAAAAAGACGTGTAACCCCATCTCTTGGTGGTTGCCGTCGGCATCGACCCAACTTCCCACTTTGCCGCCCATAAAAGGACGGGACTCAAAAATCTCGACCTGGTGTCCGGCTTCGACGAGCTTTACTGCCGTTGCCATACCAGCTAGACCACCACCTGCGATCGCGACCCGCATAATTCTTCGATTTCCTTAATCAATTCTGTTACACAGTGTAATCTTAATGGCTTTTTGCGGGAATATCGACACGCCGTTAACCCATCTCCTCTCCGTCACTGCTCTCTCCTATCGCTCCTACGCTCCATCTAGAAATATTGAGAGAGCGCTCTGCATTCAGAATACCGCAATCATTGATATGACAGGTATCACAATTTAGAGTGATATCGATCAGCTCAGTGACCACCAGATACAGATAGATCTTATTGAGTGTCCAAACTTAAAGTTTTAGATGTCCAAACAACAAGGAAATTGGCTGGTAATCTTAGTTGTGCTGTCTTTTCTGACTGCTGTGTTTACCCAAGAACGGGAGGAGTACAACTTCCAACCTAGTGAAGGCCAGCTTGATTATACTGAGATGCCCACTTTTCCTGAGTCCACAAAAACTAGAGTAGATAATTCTCAGGATAAATATGACATTAAATGGTTTGGGACGCCGAATTCTGATTTCTACGTCACCTATGGCTACATCAAGGAAAGTAATGGAGCTAGCTTCGACACATCAGCTTCATGGGAAGGAAATCAGCTACCTATATCTATCAGTTTCTATCTTGATTCTCGATATACAACAACAGCAACTATTAATCTTTTGGTAGATGGAGAAGTAAAGGCTGAAATCTATCGGAATGAGCAGCTATGTGATCAGTCAGTACAAATTGGCTCGCAACCTTCGCTACGTGTTACCTGTTTCCCGGAATAATCACAATCTGACTATACAAAAATAAATAGCGGTTCGACTGACTTTAGCAATCGAACCGCTGAGGGCACTCAGTTATTTATTGAGTGTTGATTGTCTCGAAAGACCTAGGGAGCGAGAGCGCTACCACGCAGCAGGCTACCGATCGTTTTCGCCGTAATCTTCATTTGAGTCAGCGGATTGGCCGGGACGACAGTTTTATAGAGATAACTGTCGAAGGTCAAACGCTGTACATCTTTGTCCGAACACATTTCGACAAAGGCTTCACGGGTTGCATCGGTGCGATAAAACACCCGTTGCAGGAGATCGAGCACCAGGTAGGTGATGCCGTACTTCTTATCCCAACGCTTGAGATAGAGTTGCAGATCGGCTTCCGTCGGCAGTTTTTGGCCTGCATTGGTGGTTTCGACGATCGTCTCAGCACACATGCGAGCCGACTTAGCCGCGAAGTAAATACCTTCGCCCGACGACTTCGTGACCGTACCGGCAGCGTCACCCACAAGCGCGACACGACCACGGACGCGGAACGGACGCGGATGCTCAGGAATCGGGTGTGCTTCAACCTTGATAATTTCGCCACCTTCGAGACGGTGAGCCGCACGGGTGCGGATACCGGCTTGGAGCTGCTTGATTTTGGCTTGGTTGACTTTCATCGTGCCGGTTCCGACCGCCACGTGGTCATATTTCGGGAAGACCCAAGCGTAAAAGTCTGGCGAGACATCATCACCGACGTACATTTCGGCGAGGTCTTGATAGTGCGCCATTTTGTCTTCAGGAAGACGGATGCGTTCTTGGAAGGCGATCGCGTAGTTGTAGTCGCCCGCTTCGATCGCTTTAGCGACACGCGAGTTTGCACCGTCTGCGCCGATCACAACATCCACTTGAAGCTGCTTTTGCTCACCAACGCGCGTGCCATTGGCATGGTCAGCATAGTGCAACGTGTACGGACCATTGCTTGAGGTCGGCAGTTCGAGCTTGTGCATCGTGCCGTTGATCAGCTTCGCGCCCAAGCTCACGGCCCGATCGCGCATAAAGCCATCGAGCACTTCACGACGACACATGCCGATGTATTCGTGATCATTAATCAGATTGATATCAACTTCAATATTTGAAGGCGAGATCATCTTCATCTTACGGACGCGACGATCGATGATTTCCGGCGGTAGCTCAAACTCATCAACCATGCACAGCGGGATCGCCCCACCGCAAGGCTTCACATTGTCAAGCTTGCGCTCAAACAAATAGGTCTCGATACCGGCTTTTGCTAAAATTTCGGCGGCGGAAGAACCTGCGGGTCCACCTCCGACCACTGCAACCCGAATTCCCAAAGGTCTTCTCCTAAAACTGAAGTCGCATACTAACTCGGGAAATCGTAACACGCTCAATATTCGGAGATCGGGACGCTCTCTAGAGTTGTGACCGATCGAAATGGTCTGTAATAAATCTAAAGATGACGACCACAAATTGTTCCGTATGCTTGGGGGGGATAAGCTCAAGGTTGCTGCTGTCCGGTTTGGGTCGTGGGCATTCTTCTCGTGACGAAGCCACGGATTCCAGTGAGCAGCGGACACCCTATGGATAACCCCAACACAAGAATGGCTCAAACGTGTTGCTTGAGCCCTCTTTGCGATTTTACAAACTAAAAATTATCTGAGTCATTCCTTACGGCATAGCAAAGAATGACTGAACTCAAGGCTTGTTCTTCAAGGCTAAAGTTTGAACCTTGAATGGGAAAGGGAACACCCGGATTCGAACCGGGGGTAAAGGATTTGCAATCCTCTGCCTTACCACTTGGCCATGTTCCCGCTTTTTAAGCTCAACAATCCTAGCATAGGAAAGCCGAAAGTCGAAGGGCTTTCTACCAGGAAATTTTGCCACCCTGGCATAGATGAGGAGAAGGCCCTGTGTTAGCGGTTCGAGTAGCGAAAGAATGAGATCGCTGTGCGTCCATAAACCTTGGTGCGGTAGGACTCTAAAAGTTTGGCCGAGGATTGGCCGGGGTCTGAGTCTACGGGGTCAGATGGGCTGAGACGGATCAGAGGCACATCCTCCCGATCGCGATCGTGCTCCACCGCCACTTCTCCGTCATCGGTCAGTAAGTCAAACTGAACAATCGCGTCTAAAACGGGTTGATAGAGTGAGCTGGCGTAGGGCGGATCGAAGTAAATCAGGTCAAACGAGGCTCCGGCTAAGGTCGCTAAACTCCGTTTGGCATCACCTCGTAAGACCTGAATGGTTTGCTCATCTCGTTTGACTTTGTACCAATTGGCCTCAATGAGCTGGCAAGCGCGACCAAATTGCTCGATCGCGACGGCTGACGCGACACCTCGACACAATGCCTCGGCTCCCATCGATCCACTGCCCGCACAGATATCCAGCCATCGTGACTCGGCAATTTTTCCCCGCCAAATATCGAATAAAGATTCGCGGACACGGGACGGGGTTGGGCGGGTGCGATCGCC
>RDYZ01000306.1 GCA_004293855.1 Oscillatoriales cyanobacterium
ACGTCATTATTCCACTGTTCCACCGCGCTAATCTGCACGCGGCCAATCATCATGCTCACGATCGCTCTGCCCAAAGGCTCCCTACTCAAAGACAGCATCAAACTCCTACAAACCGTCGGCCTCGACTTCAGCGACTTCCTCGACTCCTCCAACCGCCAACTGCAAATCGTCGAACCCACCGGACGCGCCCAAGGCTTACTGGTACGGGCGTGGGATGTACCGGTCTATGTCGAATTCGGCCAAGCCCAGCTCGGTATGGTCGGCTATGACGTGATTCGCGAGAAAAAACCCAAAGTCGCCCAACTCGCCGATCTCGGCTTCGGTGGCTGCCATCTCTCCGTCGCGGTGAAAGCCTCGAGCAGCTATCGTGACCCGATCGAGCTGCCCGCCCACGGTCGCGTCGCCTCGAAGTTCGTCAACTGCGCCCGCGACTATTTCAGCGATCTCGACCTCCCCGTCGAAATCGTGGCGATCTCGACCTCCCCGTCGAAATCGTGCCGCTCTACGGTTCCGTCGAACTCGGCCCGATTACCGGCATGTCTGAGGCGATCGTCGATCTCGTGTCCACCGGTCGCACCCTCAAGGAAAATGGCCTGATCGAAATCGCCACCCTATTTGAAAGCACCACACGACTGGTGGCGCACCCCCTCAGCTACCGCCTCGGCAGTAACAACATCGCTGAGGTGGTGGAGGGGTTACGCGCTGCGACCTTGCAGGCAGTCTAGCCCCCCAAGGTCAGAACATCAGAACGCCAAATTCCAGACCTTTGAGGTTTTCAAAACCTCAAAGGTCTATAGTCAGTTCAACCATTGTTAGAACAGATCGAGAGCGTTGAGCGGAGTCGAAACGCGGTTCTTGGGAAAGCAGAACAGAGTCAGGATGTTTCGTTTTTTATTGAACGGACTATAGGGTTCGAGCAAGACTTTTGAAGTTTAAAAAATCTCAAAAGTCTTGCTTCCGAGGACTAGGATTCCGTCCGATCGAGATATTGCGCCAGTGCCTCACTCGCCAGATCGATCATCGGTTTACCCGAGGCATCCGACGCCGCTTTCAGCCGTAGATAAATATCGTCTTGAATACGGACGCGACGACGCTCGTGGCGTTTCGGCGGCGTGTAGCTTGCGGCAAACTCGCGCAGGGCATCAAGACCCACCCGATCGCAGAAATCACCAAAACTTTCGCCCGTCTGCCGATCGCGTTTGAAGTAAACAAAAATCGGCTCGAGCGTCGTTTCGATGTCTGCATCCTTGACCCGTTCAAACAATGCCTGCGCCAAGCGAGTTTGGTTCGGATCGGCTCCGACCCAGATTTGATACGCATCCGGGCCTTGACCGACAAACCCAAGCTCCGCCATGTACGGACGCGCACAGCCATTCGGGCAGCCCGTCATCCGGGTGACAAACGACTCATTGCCCAAGCCAATGCGCTTAAGCTGTTTCCGCAAACGGACTAGGATTCCCGGTAGCGCCCGTTCCGCTTCCGTCACCGCCAAACTGCATAACGGCAGGGCAGGGCAGGCCATCGATCGCCGTTCCAGATCGTCGATCGCTTCGACGGGCTTAACGTTGCATCGTTCGAGAATCGCATCAATTTCGGCGCGATTTTCCGGCGCAATTTCGTAAAACAGAATATTTTGGTGCGGCGTTAGACGCATCGGCAAATCGAAGCGATCGACGATTTCCCGTAGAGCCGATCGGAGCTTCCACGATCCCTTGTCCTGCACACGGCCATTTTGCACCGACAAACCCAGGAACAACTTCCCGTCGCCCTGCTCATGCCAACCGAGGAAATCTTCGTATTTAAACGGCGGTAACTCCTTCGGTGCGGCGAGTTTTTTGCCGAAGTATTGGCTAACCTGTTCGCGGAATTTTTCTACGCCCCAATCGGCCAAAAGATACTTCAGGCGAGCCTGACGGCGATTGACCCGATCGCCATAATCACGCTGGGTCGCGACGATCGCCTTAACCAGGTCGTACACATCGGCGGCATTCACGTAGCAGATCGCATCCGCCAAGCGTGGATAGGTTTCCTCTTTGCCATGCGTCCGCGCGAGACCACCACCGGCATAGATATTAAAGCCCTGAAGCTTCCCTTTTTTATCCGTGATGACGACCAGCGATAGATCCTGCGAAAACAGATCCACCGAGTTATCGCCCACCACCGTGACGCTACTCTTGAACTTACGCGGCATGTAGCGATCGCCATACAGCGGCTCTTCGCCCTCATGGACGATCGTGCCGTTGCCGTTGCGGCTCAGGGCATCACGCAC
>RDYZ01000269.1 GCA_004293855.1 Oscillatoriales cyanobacterium
GAGTCGAGATACAATTTCCATCATGGCTGATACTGGAATGCTTCAACTCTAGTCTCAGCCTTTCTTCTACTCTCTGACAACCCCGTCGAACTCACGTCGCAATTCCAATAAAAAGCCCTGGTTTGATGAAAAAACCAAGGCTTTTGCTAACTGATGCAGATCAAAACAAATCGATCGGGATGGATTAACCCTTAACCGCCATCTCCGTCAGGCGCGTCAGAACTTGGCTCGATCGTGACACAAAACTCGTCATCGAATTCGCATCAAAACCCTTCTGTGCCATCAACGCCAGATCGTAAATGTGGCGACACATCATATTCGCCAATTCCTGACTTCTTGGTGAGTTTCCATCCTCCGTGATAATGCCACCTTTGCTCAGGTCGCCCAGATTTTGGATCGTCGGATGGGCGGTGTTAATGACAAGCACATGCTCATCCGGGAATGTTGCCGTTTCCTGTTGGAGGAGGGCCGTCATGTCACGAATGCGGCGAATCTCTTCCGGCAGTAACACCATCGCCGGGGGCGCACCCGCCGGATCATCCGACTTGATCGCCTCGGTGCGAATCGTCACCTTCGGCAGATCCAGCGCCTTCTCAAACAACGCTTTCACCTGCTCGCTGCGGGTTTGGTTCGTCGTTGGATCGACGATTTCCGTATCTTCCTCTTTGTCTAGCAGTGTTTCATCCAGATCCGAGTCAACCCGCGAGAACTTCACCTCGCTCTTGTCGCGCTCTAGGCTGCTGATGAAGTGGGTATCAATAAATGAATCCAGGAACAACACCTCAAGACCTTGGCTCTTGTGTAGGTCAACGTAGGTCGCTTGGCTGGTGGGATCGGTGGAGTAGAAAACGCGGTTTTCGTGGCGCTCTTTGTTGCGATCGAGGTACTCCTCCAAGGTGGTGTAGGAGTCACCATCGAGCGTAAAGCTGGTATTACCCTCCGCCGCCACATCCTGCCACGCATCGCCGTCCTCGGTTTCCACCTGTACAGCGGGCGCGTCTTCAGTTTTGCCCGACAGATCGGTGGTGGTGCGATAGATCAAAATGTCTTCCACTTGGCTCTTGAACTTATCATCGTTCATGTAGCCAAATTTGACGAACGTACCCAAATCCTTCCAGCATTTGACGTAGGTTTGGGCGTCGTTTTTGTACAGTTCTTTGAGCCGATCGGCGACTTTTTTCGCGATGAATTCGGCGATCTTACGTACTTTGCGATCGACCTGAAGCGCACTCCGCGATACGTTCAGCGGAATATCCGGACTGTCGATCACGCCACGCATCGGCAACAGGAACTTCGGTACGATTTCTTCGCAGTGGTCGCTGACGAAAACCTGATTGCAGAACAGTTTAATATTGCCCTGACTCACGTCCACATCGGGGCGAAGTTTGGGGAAATATAACACCCCATTAATATCAAATGGGTAGTCCGTTTTTAGGTGAACCCAAAGCAGCGGCTCATCTTGAAAGGGGTAAAGATAACGGTAAAACTCAAGGTAATCGTCATCGGTAAGGTCGCGGGGCGATTTGCGCCAGATTGCTTCCTGTTTGTTCAGCACGTCGCCGTCGAGTTCGATCGGCACGGGCATGAAGTCGCAATAGTTCTTAACTAGTTGCTTGATGCGAGCTGCTTCGGCGTACTCTTCCTCGCCTTCCATCAGGTGGAGCGTGATGGTTGTGCCGTGTTCGGTACGATCGGAGCCGCTCAATTCAAAGGTCGGTGAACCATCGCAGGTCCAATGTACGGCTTCCGAACCTTCCTTGTAGGACAGGGTGTCAATATCAACCCGTTCTGCAACGATAAATGACGAGTAAAACCCGAGGCCGAAGTGTCCGATAATCGGCTGATCCGCACCGCCTTTATACTTGGTGACGAATTCCTCCGCGCTGGAAAAGGCGACTTGGTTGATGTATTTCTTCACTTCATCGGCGGTCATACCGATGCCGGTATCGCTGATGGTGAGTGTTTTCGCCTCTTTATCAACCGCGATCGTAATTTTCGGATTGTCGATGTCGCCGTTGAATTCGCCCGCGTAGGCGACCATTTTCAGTTTTTCGATCGCGTCTACAGCATTCGAGACGAGTTCACGCAGAAAGATTTCGTGCTCAGAGTAGAGCGACTTTTTGATAATCGGAAAAATATTCTCGGTATGAATCGAGATATTGCCTTTTTCGAGGACGGTCATAATCGTGTTCTGAAACCTTGCGAGACGTACGAGTCGGATGAGGGCGCGGCGACGACGTTGGGACAGACTGATCGAGTACGCGCCAAGCGTCATAACTATCCTCGGAGCGATCGGGCGGCGGGGCAAGATCGGTTGGGCGTGCGATTTCCTCACGTTCGGGATCGGGTTTTACGACTCGGACGAAGTTTTGTCCTTGTCGTCGTCATCGCCAAATAAATAGAGGTGTAAATTTGCGAGTGAGATATTGGACGCCGATTCCAATACTGCGGGAGTCAGAGCCGGTAGGCCACAGATTGGCGAATTTGTCGCAATGTCTTTGATCACGACCTCTCGCTCTGTCGCATCAACCAATAGATAAAGTGACTTATGAATTGCGTTGGGTGTCGTATATTCGGAGTAGTCGCGATACAACTGATATTCAACAGGTTCGACGATCGCATCATCTACAGCCTCAAATTCTACTGCCTCTGACAATTCATTCGTTAATAAAAACTGGATGTCCTGATGCTCCTCTGGCGAGAGCATTTCCCACCACTCTAGTTGTGTTTTCCATGCTGACAGATTTGGGAAATCAACCGTCTGAATGCGATGAATTTCTGGAAAAATAAATGCAAGCTCATCTTCGGTTGAACAACGATTGAGGACTTCAATTAAACCTCGTTTAATTTCCTTGTTTAACTTTTCAAGTTCTGAAGTAGCAGACCCCAATTCTCCCATAAGTTGATAGGAGATCGCTAAAGCTTGGCGAATTTGCCAGCTACATTCTAAGCGGCGCAAATACCCCGGCGAATTCACATCACTCAAGATCTGGGGACTGCGATAAATACTTAAGGCATTGGATAAATCCTGAATAGCATTCGCAAACATTAAGCGACGATTTTCAAAATCTTTCTGGATTAAACCCGTTTGAACCCGTTCAATCCCCGAAAGAAATAGACTATAAGCCTTGATTAATTCCAGGCGATGTTGCGCAAAAACAAGATCCTTAGCAACACGATCTATGTGTGCACGCACTTCGCTAGCTTGGCCGATGATTGCCTGCTCGATCGCTGCAAAACCATCGTGCATTTGCAAACCCATTTGTCTAATGTCCTGTCGCAACTTCAAGGTTTGCCATAGGTTCACAGCCCCCAACGCCACAGAGGCCACAGTCCCAACACCAATCACAGCCGTTGAAGCCTGCAAAACACCTAAATTGGCTTGAATCGCACCTAGGGTGCTCAGAATCTGCTGATTTTGCCCCACCTGAACGGCCATACTTCCCAAGCTTCCAGCCACCGAAACCAAGGCGGGTACGGTTCCACCGCTAGCTAGAGACAGCCCACCTTGAGCCGCAATGGCTATGAAACGTCCTGTGTTCGGATCGCGCAGAAGGGGCAAGGCTTGACCCGCAAGATTAAAGACCTGAACCGCTTGTCCGGAGGCTTGTAGGGCTTGAGCCGCAGCGCTAAAAATGTATTGCATCGTCAATATTTGAATGAATGAACTCTTGAATCTCTGCTTTGGTAAATTTACATATTGTTCCTGCAATACGCCGCAATAACGACGTAAAAATCAGCAACAATAATAGACACGATGGTGTTTCCTCAGGGATTAAAACATTGCATGGATCGTAAATATACGGAGCAGTTAAGATCTCTATTTAGGAGGGGTATGAATAGAGTAAGCTAAATGTAGAATTATTCAAGATCTCTCCCGACTTAACACATCTATCTAGCATGAAATCTACAGCTTCAGCCGCCAACCTTACCGAAATGCTACAGCTCGTGCTGGGTGAGCCGATTCAACCCGATGATATTGATGATTCTATTTGCTTTTTAACGGCGATCGTGCTCCTAATGATTGGCACAATTCACGTAGATGGTGAAGTTGAGGAGGAGGAAAAACAGCACTTCTATACGGTACTGCGCCAGTTTTTCCCAAAGGAGAGATTCGGAGAACTCACACAAAAAATTGTCCGGGGCATTTCAGCTAATAAGCTATTTCGCCAAGCAACGGCATTTCAGCTCTGTACCGACTCATTTTCAACCCCTGAACGTTTGCTCTTAATGAGTTTTGGCTACCAAATTTCCACTAGCGATGGTTCGATGCATGTCAAGGAGCAGCAATACTTGCAGAAAATTGGTCAGCTTCTCAAGCTCGAAACACGTTACTTAAATATTTTAGAGCGGGGATTTTCGGGGTTACCGATCGACGACCGTACGAGCCTTCAGGAGGTGCGAAATTGGCTTGATCCGGTACGCTTTCAGACTTTCGATACGGTGTTTGTTGAAGCGGCTAGCTTTATGGAAGAGCATCTACCGAATATTGAAATAGATATCGAAATCGAAATCGAGGCGATCAAAGCTAGCATAAATAAGCTAAAATCTCGCGATGAGATTTCGTCGATCGTCACGACTAGCGATGCGTCACTCGTTGCGTTTCAACATCAGCGTCACCAATTGGTGCAGCTCAATCAGCAACTGGCCGACATGATGGCCGGTTTGCATGAACGAGCCTTGCTACCCAAGCAGCTTTTGGATGAGGCGACAGACTTTGTTGAACGCCTACAATCATCAACCTTTCGCGTTGCTGTGATTGGTGAATTTAGCAAAGGAAAATCAACGCTGCTTAATGCATTATTAGGACAAGATATTCAGCCCGTCAGTATGCGTCCGTGTAGCAGTACGATTTCGATTTTGCGATATGGCGAAACGTCGCGCTTAATCTGCTGCTATACCGATGGGACAGAGGCCGAAATTTCCCTAGATGAATATGTCGCGAAGTCTACTATTCCGAAGGAGGAAACAGAAGCGAGTCATGTCGGTAACTATCTCGTTCAAACACTCCTTAATAATCCAATTGATCGGCTCATTTACGAATCGCCTGAACTAGAGTTTTGCAAAAATGGTATCGAAATTGTCGATTCGCCGGGACTCAATGAACATCCGAATCGTACTGCTGTCACCCAAGCGATTTTGGAGGAAACGGACGCTGTTATCGTTTTGCTCAGTGCGATGCAGCTTTTAACGGAAAGTGAGCGGGAGTTGGTGCAAGAGATTGCGCCGAAGGTAATCGCAGGCCACGGCGAGCAAACGGTTAGTGGTTTATTTGCGGTTGTAAATTTTGTCGATTGTTTGGATGAGGATGAACCGGAGGCATTCGATGATCTGAAGAGTCGGACTGAAAATTTCTTCCTTGGTGGTGATACACCTTTTGTCCCCGATCGCGATCGCCTGCACTACATTTCTGCGAAGCAAGCACTCAAGGCCAAAAAAGCGAAGGTTACGAATGCTTATCTCTCAGATTTTAACCAGTTTATTCGATCACTGGAGCAATTTCTAACCCGCGATCGGGGTTCACTTCAGTTCGCCGCAGCCCTCGAAACGACAGATCGTTTTCTTAATGTCGTCAGTGCCATACTCACGCATCATCTAGAGCAAGAGGTGCGGGGTCAACAAGAGCAAGACCAAGAACGGCAACATGCGATCGATCTTATGGGTAATGCTTCTGGTCGAGCCTTAAAAGCGCGAGAAGAAGCGGGCGAATTAGTAAGTGAACTCGATGAAAAACTCATCGAAAGCTTTAACCAATGGTGGGAAGAACGACTGTTTCCAGAATTGCAAACCAAACGTCGAAAATGGTCGTGTGAGAAATCATCCGTATTCGATCGTGATCAAGTTGTAGCGTATGCTTCACGCCAATTTGAGTGTGATTTTACTGATGCATTACAGGGTTGGCTAAAGTCCGAAGCTGTACCGAATATAATCGCACCAGCCCTAAACGGTATTGAACAGATTATCAATCATCACATAACAGCCCTTCAGTCTGAACTAAAAACTCTGGATCAAGGCTTTTATTCCTCAACGTTCGACTGGACACTTAATGACTTAAAATTCACGAGTGTCGATGGTGAAGAGGGCAACTTGATGGGTGGTTTGAGTGGTGTCGCCCTCGCTGCCGCTGCGATCGCTCTCCCTGGAATCCTTTTACCCCTCATTATCGGTAGCTTGGTCGGTGGCTTTGGACTCGGCACATTAATGGGACTCAAAGACTCCCTATTTGATTCCGTATTTGGTAAATGCTGTGACGTTTTGGGCGAATCCTGTCAGAAAATCTATGATGGTTTGCTCGACGAAATTATCAAGTGCGCGAAAAATCAGCTTGACGAATTTGATACGAGCATCGAGAAGGTTTTGGGAGTTGGACACATGCAGCTAGAGCAACTGCAAATTAAGGCGACAGCTTCGGATCAAGAACGTGCACAAAGCCAACAATTTACGAATGAACAGCTCCAAAAACTAAACACCATGCGTCAGGAAATGGCAGCGATCGCCCGGTAATTTTAGGCTACCTGCGATCTCAGTCGCGATTGATGCTCGCAGCTTAGCCGCCACCCACTTTACGGTTTACCGACTCATTTCTAACATCTTAAGAATTGGAGCCAACGCCGCCACGCGTACCTCCTCCGGCAGTGTGATTTCTGGCTGACGATTGACCATCGCATTCCGTAGTTTTTCTAAGGTATTGAGACGCATGTGGGGGCATTCATTGCACGCGCAATTGCCCTCGGGTGGTGCGGGAATAAAGGTTTTATCCGGCATCGCTTTTTCCATTTGGTGAATGATGCCCGGTTCGGTCGCGACGATGAATGCTTGACGATCGCTGACCTGTGCCCGTTTGAGCAGAGCAGTTGTAGAACCGATAAAACCTGCGTGCGCCAACACCGGTGGCTCACATTCTGGGTGTGCCAACACCTCCGCTTCGGGATGCTGCACTTTAAGCTGAACTAGCTTTTTCTCTGAAAAAATTTCGTGGACGATACAGCTTCCATCCCAAAGGATTAAATCCCGTCCGGTTTGCTCCATCACATAGCGTCCAAGGTTACGATCGGGGGCAAAAATAATCGGCTGATCAGCGGGCAATTGATTAATGAGATCGACCGCATTAGAGCTGGTGCAAATCACGTCACTTAAGGCTTTGATCGCCGCCGTACAGTTAATGTAGGACACCACGATCGCGCCGGGATGCTGCGCTTTAAACTGGGCGAACGCATCCGGCGGGCAACTATCCGCCAGGGAGCAGCCCGCGTCCAGATCCGGCAGTAACACCAGCTTATCCGGATTCAGAATCTTCGCCGTTTCCGCCATGAAGTGCACCCCAGCGAAGACAATCACATCCGCATCGGTTGCCGCAGCTTGACGCGCGAGCCCGAGGGAATCGCCAATATAATCGGCGGCATCCTGAATATCGGCGTCTTGGTAGTAGTGCGCTAGGACGATCGCATTGAGATCTCGTTTCAGATCGTCGATTTCGGCGAACAGGTCACGGGCGATCGGGGCAGAAGCGGAGCGGGTAGCGGTTGTAAACACGATGTTGCGGACGGCTGAAACGTCGTCGGATCTGGGCGGGAGCGAACAACGAACAAGACAAGCGGGACAGACTGAATAACCCCTCAGCGATCGCTCCGATCCGGCGATCAAAAGACGTTCTGAATCACGATTAATCAGCGTGGTTGAATTATAGTGGATTTCACCAAAATAAAGGATCGGCAACGAAAGTACGGATATCCCATGCTTCGACCCGAGCTGAGGTACGCCGAAGCCCTCCCGACTCCTTTAAAATGGTCTGCGACAGTCAAGCGTAGCGTTTTGATGTTTGACCGTTGAATGAAACGTGCTGCAATGCCCACATTCACCCCGATCGACTTAGGAGAGGACATGGTTAGCCTAGAACAGGTCAAGCAACTCATCGATCGCGAACTCGATGCAACTCACGTCGAAGTCCGCGACCTTACCGGCGGTGGCGATCACCTGGAAGCGATCGTTGTCTCGCCCAAATTTGAAGGGCTCAATTTAGTCAAACAGCATCAGCTCGTTTACAGTGCGCTCAAAACCGAGCTGGCCTCGGAAGCGATCCATGCCCTTGCGCTCAAAACCTATACGCCCGACAAGTGGCAGACAGACCGCCGCGCCTAGGGTTAATTCATTTACCTTGATCTAAATTGATCTAAATGGATCTGAAGTAATCTAGATCGATTCGAGCCTGACAGGGTTCTGCCGGTCTCGAGTTCGACACCTTCACCCTTTCACTTTCGCTAAACCTTACTTACTCATTAGACCCGAATCATGACCCCTGAACTCCAAGCCAAAATCGACAAACTGGTTACTGAGAATAAAGTGTTTGTCTTTATGAAAGGATCGAAGCTGATGCCCCAGTGTGGTTTCTCAAATAACATGGTGCAGATCCTCAACACCCTTGGTGTTCCCTTCGAGACCTTCGATGTGCTGTCTGATCCAGAAATCCGTCAAGGTATTAAAGAATATTCCAGCTGGCCGACAATTCCGCAGCTTTATGTTGACGGTAAATTAGTTGGCGGCTCGGATATTGCGATCGAGTTGTACAACTCCGGCGATCTGCAAGAAATGCTCGAAGTTGCACTCGCGTCCTAGACCCGAAATCCCCCAGTGTCGCTGCGGTGTATACACAACGGT
>RDYZ01000102.1 GCA_004293855.1 Oscillatoriales cyanobacterium
TTTGGCATAAATTCCCTTCTCAACACCGATGACCAACGGCGCACAGTCCGTCAGCGGAATAATGCCCAGGGTGATATCGGTTTTTTCCAGGGGTCCAAAATCGACCGCAGGCGTTTCACTGCCTGTGGTCGCGTCAGAACCGGCTTCGGGTGTAGCCGCTTCTTCCTCAGCGGGTTGGCTACAAGCGGCAAAGGCAAAACCGGCAGCAGCGAGACTGGAATACTTCAGGAACTTACGACGATCCATAGTGTTTTTGGGGGGGTCGATGAACGAATAACGAGGGTGTGGAGAGTCTGAACAGGAGAACAGGCTCGTTTGGATGAAAGTCTTAGAGCTGATCCGGTTCGCAAACGAAGCCGTGGTGGTCGATGGTCGCGGCACCGTTGCGGGTGGGCCGTGTGTCTGAGCCGTTAGCTACCGGGCTGAATCTTGCCAATCGCGGCCCGCTCAAGCACCGCAACCGCTTGATCGAGCAAGAGCCCGACAATCCCGATCACAAACAGTGACATGAGTACAAGACTGATATCACCGGTGTTGTAGGTATCCCAGACAAAGAAGCCAATCCCTGTACCACCGGTGAGCATTTCCGCTGCCACAATGACCAGCCAAGCAATCCCGAGGCTCAAGCGCATTCCCGTAAAGATGTAGGGCAAGGTTGACGGAATAATAATTTCCTTGACAATCTGGGGGCGGGCCATCTTCAGCACACGGGAAACGTTCCAGTAATCTTTCGGGATACTTTTAACGCCCAGGGCGGTGTTGATCAGGGTCGGCCAGAGGGAGGTGACCACGATCGTAAAGATGGCTGGGGCATTCTGTGCCACCGTTCTCGGCATATCCGCAGTTAAGCCAGAAAACACAACAATCCCCACCGGTAACCAAGCCAGCGGTGAAATTGGCTTGCCGACCTGAATCAGTGGGCTCATCATTTTCTCGGCTTGGCGGGACGTACCGACCAGAAATCCCAAGGGAACGGCGATCGCGGTGGCGATCGCAAAGCCGATCGCCACCCGCACCAGGCTATACAGCGTCAGCAACACAATGCCTTCATCACCCTGCTTGGTCGAAAAGGCATTTTGCAAATAGGGAACACTGTCTTCAAACGCTTGGGTTGGACCCGGCAGCTCGCTGAGATTACCTTCCGTAATCTTGGCAACAATACTCCAGACGAAAATCACACTGATAAACCCAAGAATGGGAAAGATGATATTTTCGCCACCAGGGCCGAGGATCTGGCCGATGATTTTCGTGGCTTTGTTGGCCTGGTCGGGTTTGTTTGGGGTCGCAGTGGTCATAGTTTGGGTCAGTCAGAATGCAACACACGGAAAGGACGGCGATCCGTCCACAGTACAAAGGGTCGAAACAGAGAGGGGTGATTCAGCCCAACCGACGGGTCGGCTAACCCAAATCATGTCCAAGGCTAAGGCTTACAACGACCATCGAACTGGCCATACCATACGTGGTGTCTCGCAGAGGACTCGTATGCTTTGTTACAAAAAACGATGTTCTTTTTGCGATCTTGCATCGAATCAATGCACGTTAGTTCGAGGGTCGTCAATACCGTCTACGCAACGGGTTTGAGGGTCGCACCAAAATCATCGATTAGCATCTGGCGCAACACATCGGGGAGGTCTTCGCAGGCGACACCGGTATTCGTCAGTTCGCCCAGTTTAGAGTTGTGTCCAACTTGGCCGCCGGTAAAGATCTTGACGCCCTCAACCATCTTGCCGTCCTTCCGTACCTTCGCTCCCATCATGCCAATATCACCGGCCTGGGCTTGGCCGCAAGAGTTCGGGCAACCCGTCCAGTGCATTCGCACACGTTGGGGAATGTCGAGTTCGGCATCGAGTTGTGCTGCGACAGCGAGCGCCTGAGCCTTGGTGTCAATCATGGCGAAATTGCAATAGGCTTTCCCTGTGCAGGACACCAACGATCGCGATAGCGTGGCCGGGTTTGTCGAGTAGGTTTCGAGCAGCGGTTCAGACAGAAACGCTTCGACGCGATCGTCTGGCACAAAGGGGATAATTGCGTTTTGCTCAACGGTGAGACGAATTTCACCATTGCCGTAAACATCCGCCAAGCGAGCCAACTCAAACATCAAATCCGCATCCAGACGACCCGCCGGGATATGCAAACCAATGTAGTTAAAGCCTGCTTGCTTCTGGGGATGCACTCCCAAATGATCCTTTTTCTCTTGGGTGACTTCATCCTTGGGTGCCGCATCGGCCAGCCCATAGCCCAATTCGACTTCGACGGCTGCACGGAATTTCTCCAGGCCCCAGGCTTCAATCAGCCACATCAAACGAGCCTTCGCCCGATTTTCACGCAGCCCTTCGGCTAAGCCGTTGTCACTATATACGGACAAAATCGCACAGCACAGATCGACCACCGCTTGGTCTTCCGCCGGAACCCAAACCCCCATCGGTATCGACATCGCCGCCCGTTGTGCGGAGATATAACCACCCACAACCACGTTAAACCCGAGGACGTCATCCTTATAGGCGGGAAGCAGCGCAATATCATTAATTTCGGCGTGGATCGAGTTGTCGCGGGCTCCCTCGATCGCGATATTGAGCTTGCGCGGTAGATTGGCAAAACGGGGATTACCTTCACCGTTCCCCGTAATCGCATCTTGCAATTTTTGCATCATCTCCCGCGTATCAATCAACTCATCGGGATCGATACCGGCCACTGGCGACCCCGTAAGATTACGGACATTATCCATCCCGGATTGTACAGATGTTAGTCCCACACGCTGAAGCGTCTTGAAAATTTGAGGGATGTCTTCAAAGCGAATGCCGCGCAATTGAATATTCTGGCGGGTGGTAATGTCGCCCGTTCCTTCATCACCATACTGCTGAATAATTTCCGCCAGTGCGGTGAGTTGTTCAACCGTAAGGCAACCGTGGGGAACCCGCAGCCGCAGCATAAATTGACCCGGAGTCACCGGACGAAAGAAGACCCCAAGCCATTTCAGACGCAATTCGAGGTCACTTTTATCGATATTCTCCCAACCTTGCTCAATCAATCGATCGAGTTCGGCCTTCACAGCCAAGCCGTCCTTTTCGGCTTTGACCTTTTCGATCTTGTTCAGCTTGACCGACGGATTTGCTTCGACCGCCATAGCCCAATCTCCTGAATTTGCCCCTTTAGGTTAGGTACTTTGCCCCACATCATTCGTAACCTGCGTTACATATTGTTTACGGCAAGCGCCTTTCTATGCGTTTTTCGCATTGAGTTAATGCGTTTAGTGTTCAAAATACTTGCGACTAACCGTAAAAATACGAGGCTGAGACTTGGGCTAAGGCTGTTCGTGATGGTTTATTGCTCTTGATTGATGGCGATCGTCGGGCGCATTGCCATGCGCCCCTATGGAGGTGAAGGATTTGGGTGAGGACTTAGGCTGGTTGCAGGAGCCAAAGACCGGTGTACGTCATATCAGAATCGTCTGGACGGATTAGCAAAAAGTGCAGACCCTGGGCGGTGTCACGTCGCTCCCGGTACAGTTGACCTGCGGTCTTTACCTCGGTGTCATTAAAGGTGGCGAGAATCCACCGATCGGCCAGACCCACTTCTAGGACCAATCCGTCGGGTTGACCGGGAATATAATCGATCGCCACGGGGATTTGGCGATCAATCCAGCGGGCGAGGTGGAGCGATCGCCGACCCGCATCGAAGACTACGCCAGGAATTTGGGCAGTAGACGCGAGGCCAAGGGTGAGGGGATGGAGGGACGCCGGGGCGGATTTGAAGCGGAGCGGACGATCGAGCAGGGCTTCGAGGTCGCGCGGGGTGAGGCTGGCAAAGCGCCACT
Organism: Oscillatoriales cyanobacterium; assembly: GCA_004293855.1. GTDB lineage: Bacteria > Cyanobacteriota > Cyanobacteriia > Cyanobacteriales > Geitlerinemataceae > RDYZ01. The sequence goes on from RDYZ01000102.1 coordinate 3,815, forward strand.
GGTCGCCGTGAAGTCCATCATCTAGGGGAACAGGAGCGGGACGACCAACGGCGAGGGGATCGTAGGTGCGGGCGAGGTCAGGATTGAAGCCGTCGATGCGAATATAGTCGGCGGCGCGAGTTTGCAGGTAACGTTTCAGGGCGATCGTGCGGCGGGTGGCGATCGTGGTGGTGCCGATCGTCTGACCAGCGGTTTTGATCAGGCTGAGGGATTCGGGGCGAAACACATGCAACTCCGCCGGTGGTGTCCCAATTTCGGCGAAACGTGCCGCAATCCATGCGGGATTGGCTTCGCTGCGTACACACCAAGCGCTGGTCTGAAAGTTGCGATCGGGAATCACCACGCAGAGTTCCCACAGGGGCGTCCCGTCGCGATCGCACACCGGACGCTGATAGAAATCCACCTGCCAGACCTGCGAAGATGACGAGGGGGTGGGCATGGCGTTGATCGAAAGTTCATTCATATGCAGCGTTCAGGGACTGACCGTCGGAGACGGGGGACGGTGGAGTATCATCCTATGGTTTCATTTTTTGGGTCACGTTGACAGAACGGGGCGATCGAGGCTAGCCCTCGGATTACCCGAGCTTGGCAAGTTTAACGCCGTCGCCGGATGATCCAGTTCCAAAAGCGATCGCCATAACGCCAAGACAAGAGACCCGTCAGGCCGGACAGGATCAAAATTTCACCGAGGGAAATGGGCAGGCCGGAGGTGAGCGCAAAAATGCAACCCACCCCAAGCCCAAACAAAATCCGCATGATGGTGGCCGATCGTTCGAGTTGCTGCCGGGTTTGTTTAGGATCGCGCGGGGGAGGACGATTCATCATGGTTGGGGATTGGGGAATGAACGATAACGATCGGGGCAGATTTCAGCGTAGGGACAACGGAGGCAGGCACGATCACTAGGGGTGGCGGCAAACTGTCCGGCAAGAATCTGGGTCACGATCAATCGCACGATCGGCTCGAAGGTGGTCAGCTCGATCCGGGTTAGTTCCACTTTACGCGCTGTGGCTAAATCGACCACACGCACCGGAGCCATGGGCAATGCCTGCGCGTAAATCCAAGCCTCGACCCAAGTGGAGGCTTGCGTGTCGGCGTCGATTTCGTCGATCGTCCACACTCCGATCCAGTCCTGTGCCACGTGATCGATCGTCCCGTAGATGGTGATCCCGTCTAGCTCGACGCGCACCGATCGCCCGAATGCCTGAGATACCCGAGTCAAGTCACGTTCCGCCTCCAATACAGTTAACGTTCTGAACCGTTCCACCAGTGCGATCGCGCGATCGCGTAAAGACGGCGAGGTTTCCAGGGTTGCCGCAGCTTGAATCAGATCCGGGGCCGGGATAAGCTGACGCACGAGGGAGAGCAGCCGATCGCGCTGTCGTGAGGTGGCATCAAGGCCGGGATGACCGTCACGGTAGCGGAAGGCGAAACGCTGCGGACACTGGTGGTAGTCGCGCAGGGCCTGGGCGGGCAACTCTGAGGGCATCCAGGCGATCGGGTCGATGAGGAGTGGACGATTGATGCGGGTGATCGGTGGCGGCGGTGGTGGCACGATCACCGCGTCGTCTTCGTCGTAATCCCACAGTTTCATCGAAATATCCGCCGCTTCTAAACCGGGACGCAGCCGATCGAGATAGCCTTGACTGGGAGCATTGCCCGTCAGGATCAGGCGATCGCGAGCACGAGTCAGGGCGACGTAGAGCAGGCGAATCGCCTCCGCCTCTTCCGCTTCCTGCTCCAGGTCAGCAATCCAGCGGAATAACACCGGTGTTTGTCGATCCCCGGAGGTTTCGTCATCCCAGGTAAAGGCGACCCCCCAATCTGGATCAAAATTCAGCGAGACCGTATTCGCAGGACCCGCCGCATTGAGGTTCGCCACAAACACCACCGGCCATTCCAAACCCTTGGATTTGTGTACGGTCATTAATGACACCGCGTTATCGGCCTCGAGTGGTAGGCGGGGAATCTTGACGTCACCGTCGATCGCCCGATCAAGCTGACGGACTACCCCGAACAAACTGCGATCCTTCGCTTCGAGTTTGGCGACCAGTTCCACCATGCCGCGCCAGTCCGCCAAACGTCGCGCCGCACCGGGTAGATTCCCGATCGTCGCGGTGTAACCTGTCAGGCGATCGGCGATTTGAAGTAAGCGGCTCGGGTCGTCACGGCGATCGCGAAGGTCAGCCAGGATCGCGATCGGTGTCGGCAGGTCAGCAAAATCTGTATCCTGCGACCAATCCCACGCATTCAGGCGTTGCCACCAGGACGCGCGACGTGGTTTCGGGGTGGGGTTTTCATCGGTGGATGCATTGCTCAGTGAAGGGGTTGATGAATTCCCACACATCTGATCCGGCGTCACCGCAACGGTTTGAGCTTGGGAGATCTCAGACACCTCCCCCTCCAGCATTAACCCTTGGGTCTCACGGGCAATGCGTGCCAAGGTGCGATCGCTCACGGCAAAAAACGGACTGCGAAGCACGGCCACCAGAGATAGATCATCGGTGTCATCCGCCAGCCAGCGCAGCAACACCAGTAAATCTTTTGCCTCGCGGGTGTCTAACAAACTATCCCCACCGACGATCGACACCGGCACACCACACCCCTCCAGGACATCACCGTAAAGCTGCAACACCGTCCAAGCCCGTCCGAGAATGGCAATATCCCCGTACTGAATCGGTCGCAACTGGTCTGAATCACGATCGACCACCGGCAACTGATCCCGCACCGCCGTTTCAATCCACTCTGCAATTTTTCGCCCCTCCACCCGCCGCCTTGCATCCACCGTCACACCTCGGGGCGCTTCCAGCGTCCAGACTTCCACCGGTGGCCGATCGTCCGGAGCGTCCTGGCGTGATGCGTCTAAATCTTGATGGATGTCATGCAGTAACGGTTTAAAAATTTGGTTGATCTGCTGAATGAGCCGATCGTGCGTCCGAAAACACAGACTCATCTCAACACGATCGCCGCCTCCCGCTGTAATGCGATCGCTAAAGTCCAGAAAAACACGCACATCCGCACGACGAAACCGATAAATGGACTGTTTCACATCACCCACGATCGTCAGGTTTGCTGGTTTCACGTGAGAATTATTTAACCCGGTTAGCGCTTTAACAATCTGGGCTTGAACTGGGTTAGTATCCTGAAATTCATCAACCAGAAACGCCTGAAAGCGATCGCGATAATACTCACAAACATCGTCATAATCAAGTGCCGTGATCGCTCCCACTTCCAAGTCATCAAAGGTTAAAATGCGTTGGCGATGTTTCGCTTGGCGTAAATGCTCGTAAACCAGATGAAAGGCTTGGCGAATGGCAGGCAATTTCATGGCTAAAACGCGATCGGCATCACCTAATGTAATGGTGAGTAACCCCTTCTCTTGAATTTTTTTGGTTAACTCTTTGAGAGTTTTCAGGGTTGAATTGACCCGATCCTTATCCCCCGGCGGCCAATTTTTAACCGACCCGACCCCGGTTCTAATCGCTTGAATCGCATCGAGGTTCTGCTGAAGCTCCCGGCGATCCTCGATCGCGATCATACTGGCTAATGCTGTTAAACGATGTTCCTCAAGTTTGTCACCGGCTTTGCCAACGGTGTTATTCAACACGTAATAACAATCCCCCCAACGGGGATCATCGAGTAATGTCGTTAACACTCGATCGCGCATTTGTTCTGCGATGTCTCCCCAAACAGTTTCCCAATCCTCTGGGAGACAATCGAGCGCTTGCCGAGCTGCAATGGAATCATTAAGGAGTGCATCAATCGCGCGTTTGAGCTGACTATAGGGGACAATATCGTAAATTTCAGCGGGCAAAGCAGCCAACGCTTCGCCGATTTGTTCCATCCTCCAGATTGGTGCTTCAATATTATCAATAATCGAAAAACTGGCTGGAACCTTGGCCTTGTCAGGATGCTCCTCACACACCCGTTTTGCGAGGCTGTGTAGCGTGCTAATGGGTGCGGCTTCGAGTTCCGCCAGCCAGTTCAGACGATCGGGATGCTGGGCGCGAACGAACGATCGAATGCGGGATTTTAGCTCCTGGGCGGCCTTGTCGGTAAAGGTGACGGCCACCACTTCGAGGGGAGAGTAGCCGCGATCGCGCAGGTAATAGAGGTAACGCTCCGCCAGGACGAAGGTTTTGCCCGTTCCGGCTCCGGCAGTGACGGCGACGCTACCGGGGGTGAGGGCGGCGCGGGCCTGTTGGGGGGTGAGGGGCATAATTGTGGGGAAATCCGAAAAATGTACAGGATTACTGTAGCGTTTTTCGGATTTCGAGCTGTCGATCGGGCTGGATCACAACAGGACACAGACCAGTCCAGATTCAGCAGCAGAATTTACCAAAATCTTGGCTCTGAACGAACCGCGCGATCAATCTCGTGTCAGCATGGTAGTCCGGCAATCTTGCACGGCAATAACAACACGGTTTACGACTCGTTCAATCAACGTTCAATCCCAGCTCAACCAAAGGAGAAAACCCTGTGTCCGTTCGCGTTCGTCTCGCCCCTAGCCCCACCGGCACACTCCACATTGGCACGGCTCGCACCGCTGTGTTCAACTGGCTGTTCGCTCGCCACCAAGGCGGTACTTTCATCCTGCGTGTGGAAGATACCGACACGGAACGATCGAAAGCCGAATACACCGACAACATTCTTGCCGGTTTGAAATGGCTCGGTCTTGATTGGGATGAAGGCCCATTTTTCCAATCCCAACGGCTCGACCTGTATAAACAAGCCGTCCAAAGCTTGCTGGATAAAGGTTTGGCCTATCGCTGCTACTGCACCCCCGAGGAGCTAGACGCCATGCGCGAAGCTCAACGCGCCGCCAAGCAAGCACCGCGCTACGATAACCGCCACCGCAACCTGACCGACGCCGAGCGCGACGCCTACGAAGCCGAGGGCCGCACCGCTGTGATCCGGTTCAAAATTGATGACGATCGCGAAATTGCTTGGAATGACATGGTGCGCGATCGGGTGAGTTGGAACACCAACGATCTCGGCGGTGACATGGTGATCGCCCGCGCCGCCAATGCTGGTGAAGTCGGTCAGCCGCTCTACAACCTCGCGGTGGTCGTCGATGACATCGACATGCAGATCAGCCACGTGATTCGCGGTGAAGACCACATCGCCAACACCGCCAAGCAAATTCTGCTTTACGAAGCCCTCGGCGCCACGGTTCCCGAATTTGCCCATACGCCACTGATCCTGAACGAAAAAGGCGCGAAACTCTCGAAACGCGACGGGGTGACCTCGGTGTCAGACTTCCAAGCGCGGGGCTACACGGCAGCGGCGATCGGCAACTACATGACGTTGCTGGGTTGGTCTCCGGCGGATGGTGAAGAGCGGTTTACCCTGGACGAGGCGGCCAAACAGTTTAGTTTCGATCGGGTCAACAAAGCCGGGGCGAAATTCGACTGGGATAAGCTCAACTGGCTCAATGGTCAGATTTTGCACGCGCTACCGGTGAGCGAACTGCTGCCGCTGCTGCTTCCCTATTGGCAAGAGGCGGGTTATCAATTTGATCTGGAGACCGATCGCGAGTGGCTCGAAGCGATCACCGCGACGATCGGCCCGAGTTTGTCGGTTCTCAGCGAGGCGGTGGAGATGAGTCGCCCGATGATGAGCGAGACGATCGAGCTTGGGGATAAGGCCAAAGCCCAGCTTGAGCTAGACGGTGTCTCGGCGGTGTTAACCCACGTGATCCAACAGACCGAAGCCGCCGAACGCTTCGATGCTGAGGTCGCGCAGCAGATTATTAATGCGGTGACCAAGGATCTCAGCGTTAAAAAAGGGTTGGTGATGAAGTCCCTGCGGGCAGCGTTGACAGGTGAACTTTCGGGGCCGGATTTGATTCAATCCTGGGTGGTGCTGCATCAGCGCGGTTTGGCGTTGGGTCGCCTCCAGGCGGCGATCGGGTAACCGCTCCCGTCACCTCGATCGGGGCAATGCGGACTCACCTTGCTGGATTGCCCGTTCATGGATCGTTGTATAGCTAGGCGTCCCTACGAGTTTGGGTCGCTGGGTTAAGGTGCGTTACGGCTCCGATCGATTTGGCTCACTCGCGATGCCGAATTGATCGCCGTAACGCACCGGAAATTAACGCACCGGAAATATCACAGACCATAATCGATCGAGTTTCACTGTCATTTCTTGCTGTGATGGTGATCGTAATAAGTCGTGTGTGCTTGCGAATGTTTCGGCAGGTGGTTGTTATAGTCTCGTGGACAGGTGTATTGTTCAGCGTCGATAGTTTGCGCTGATGATTTGGTTTTCGGGTTGGCGATCGATGAGGATTTGAGTACGGCGGGGATGTTGCGGGGTGCGCCTGCGGCGGTAGAATGAGCGGGATGGTAGCGATCGAGAGATATGCCGAAGATTGAGTGAGGACATTCTTGGTATGCCGGTTGGCGCTAAGTAACGCGAGGAAGTAGAAGTAATGGGGCTGATCGCTGCTGTTTGCCCTATTACTTCTACGCATACTTTTTTAGAGGATGAAGACTCACAAAAAGCAACATGGATTTAGAGGAGACCGACCCAAGTGTCAGACTTAAAATATACGGAAAGACAGCAACTCGAAACTATTCTAGAAATGGAGTCAGGATATGTACTTGACTTTTATAATCACACATTCCGAGAATTCATACTTGACTCTATAAAAATTGATATATACGACTCATCTTACGTAGATATAGGAAGCTCATCCTACAAATATCCAAGCGGCTCAAAAGCAAATCTTCTAAGATTTATCTGGGACAAAGAAGAAAACGACGTTGTTGCATCATTACTCTCGGATCTTCTTGATTACTGGTTAATGAGGAAACTCCAGGAAAAGAACTCGTTAGATCAAAAAAGTGAAAGACTCCATGATTTCTGTCAAAGGATTGTTCTTCGACTTAAGAGCACCAAGCCAGAGGTTGATGAAGCAAGTCAAATTTCGAGATTTGATGTTCTCAAGCGGTTTGACAGCCTACAGGTAGCTAAAAGTTCTTTGGACAAACGAAAAAGAGGTTTGGAGTTAGAGAAAATACTGCAAGATGCTTTCCATCTACACTCTATCAAAACTCATAAGCCATTTCATCGAAACTCCGGTGGTGAGCAGATTGATGGTGCATTTGAGTTTGAGGGGTGGTTTTACTTAGTTGAATGTAAGTGGACAGAGAAGTTAAGCGATATTAGACAGCTAGATAGTCTGAGTGGAAAGCTTTCAAGATCGGCAAGACAGACGATGGGCTTATTTCTTTCTATCAATGGTTGGTCTAGCCATGTTCTAAATCTACTAAAGCAAAATCCTGATAAGTCCATCATATTAATGGATGGATTTGATTTGCGATGTGTGCTTGACAATCAAAAGCAGATTAGCTTGCGCGAACTACTTTCACGAAAAATATCTGCCTTAAACCTGAATAGCGAGCCATTTTATAGCGTCTCTAATTTGAATGATGAGGTATGAAGTTGTAGGATGCATTCTCATTTCAAGATGCTAGAGTTGTAGGGTGCGTTCTCATTTCAAAACGGTAGGGTGTGTTTTGGTCGCCCAAATACGAACCAATCCTCACCAAAGCCAGATGCGACCGAAACGCACCGCAACCATTCATCCCCCTTCCCCGCAAAACCCTCGGCGCGTTACGGCTGCGCCTAACACGCCCTACCATTTCCCGTGGTGGGGCGCATTTTGACGATCGCCCCAAATCCCCACAAAC
>RDYZ01000103.1 GCA_004293855.1 Oscillatoriales cyanobacterium
AGCACACGAGCATATTGAAGAATCTGGACGTGCTGGACTAGTTGCAACTAATTCAATTAGTCAAGGAAAAAGTCGATCAGTTTCTCTTGATTATATAATTCAAAATAACGGCTACATATATGAGGCAATTTCCTCGCAGTCATGGTCAGGAGAAGCCGCAGTTTATGTGAGCTTAGTTAATTGGATGAAACGAAAACAAAAAGTGTGTTTTCTTGACAATAAAGAGGTTAGCAGAATTAACTCATCTTTAACTGAAAATATTGACTTAATAGAATCAGTATCTATTAAAGAAAACCAGAGAATGAGTTTTGTGGGGGTTCAGCCAAACTCAAAAGGATTTTTAATTACAGAAAGTCAAGCTCAATATTGGATTAAAACTGATACAAAAAGCAAAGCCATTTTAAAAGCTTTTTCGATGGGAAGTAATCTAGCTAAAAATCCACATGGTATTCCAGAAAGATGGATTATCGATTTTAGTAATATGTCCATTGAAGAAGCTTCTACTTATAGCTTACCATTTGAATATGTAAGGCAAAATGTAAGACCTGAGAGAGAGCAAAATAGAGAAACCATATTACGAGAAAAATGGTGGAGATTCAAACGTACAAACGAAGCAATGAGAATTGCACTAAGTCCTTTGAAAGTTTGTTTTGCAGTTCCCAGAGTTTCAAAATGGGCTATTTTTATTCCCTTTTCTTGTGAGTGGCTGCCTGGGGATTTAAATGTTGTCATTTCAACAGATGATTTTTATGTTTTAGGTATTTTAACTTCTGATGTTCATAGAAGCTGGGTGAAAGCCCAAAGTTCATCATTAGGTGAAACAACACGCTACACCCATAACACCTGCTTTGAAACCTTCCCATTTCCCCAAACCCCATCCCCAAAAATCATCCAAAAAATACGCCAAACCGCGATCGACCTCCACAACCCTCCACAACTATCGCAGCACCATGATGGAACAACACCAATACGGCATCACCAAACTCTACAACCAGTTTTTTGACGAACCCACCAGCCAACTCTACAAACTCCATCAACAACTCGACACACTCACCCTCCAAGCCTACAGCTTCAGCAAAACCGACGACATCCTCGAACAACTCCTTAACCTCAACCGCCAACTCGCCACCCAAGAAAAAAACGGAACCGCGATCGTTGGCCCCTGGGACCCCACAAACCCCCCTCAACGCGAATCCTGAAACACCCGCAAATCCTCCGATCGCCACCACAGAAACGACGGAAACAGCAGTGACGATCGCCGTCTAACTAGTAAGATGCATCACCCACCGCTCTAATCCCAGGACACCCGATAGAGCGTGAATAGCTCACCCTCTTTGCGCTTGGTTTTCGTTACCCCAGCCTCTTTGAGCAACTGTTTCCAGGCGGTCGCCGATTCAAGTTCGACCTCCACCCCGAGGTACATCTCCAGCAACGCCCAATCATCAATCAGATCCGTTGCCGTGTCGATCGCATCGAAGACAAACACGCCCCCCGGTTTCAACACCTGACGCACCGCCTCCAACACCATCGCCCAGTAGCCCAACGGGTAATAGCAGCTAAACCCCGTCGCGATCGCCAGATCAAAGGATTGCAGCTCGTAGTCGAGTAAATGCGCCGGAGCTTTCCGCATACTCTTAAACAGCTTTGAGTTGAGCTGCGGCGCCCGAGCTTTAATAATGTCGTGCGCCGTGCCGGAAATATCCTGGCCGTAGAATGACGCACCCCACTCGACCCAGGGATAAATCAAAAAGCTGATACCACAACCAAGATCAAGACAGCGCTGTTTCGCCTTGGGCTTGGCGATCGTCCAAAACGGTGACGCAATGCGTGACGCCAGCTTCCCCGTCTGCCAATCGGTAAACACGCTCAAGGCTGCCGCTTCATCGGGGAGGTCGATCCGTTCGCCCTTCAGGTCGTGCTCGAACCGTTTTGCCACCGTCGGAATGCGATCGCCAATCAGGTCGATCAGCCCATCCCCAAGCTGCCCAAGATTGTTTCTGTGTCGCGCGTTCGTCGTCTTGCCAGCATCGCCCTGAAAATCCATCACGCTTGTCCTAACGCTACGCGTTCTGTCTTGGCAGTTTGTTCCACGCCCCGATCGGCTCACGCTTGCGTCCCTCACCAACGATCGGAAATGACCGGGTCACGAAACACAGAGCGCGGCGATCGGGCCGTAGTTCATTTTATACAAGCATCTGGCACTCGCACCTGTCCGATCAATCTGAAACAGACGTCGCCCCTAGAGCTGGGCGTGGGCTCCGTCACAGAATGGGGGATTCGCCGTCTGTTTACACTGACAAATGGCGAGCTTTTTCGTCTCCGTTACCTCAAACGCAACGGGGGTGAATTCTGATCCTTTATGGGCTCCATTACAAAAGGGTTGATTTTCAGACAAACCGCAGGAACACCAATAGTAAGTTCCTGGTTCTAGGGTCATTAGTAGGGGTTTTGTATCGACGATCTTCGGTTCAGTCATCATTAACCTCGCGTGGTTTATTGGGATGAGTAAAAGGTGGTGATTCAGTCAGAGAGTAGCGGAAATTTGTTGAGTTAAACCAACATTAAGTCAAATTTAGAGGTGGATTAAAACTCTAGAGAATTGAGCTTTACATCACATCCCTTTGACAGAATTTAGGCGAAAATAACGCCATACTTTGACCTGGATCACAACCCTCTAGCCTCACCTTGATTCGCCATGTCAAATAGTAGGAATTCAGCCTCCTCTGATGTTCCCGTCAGTGTTAAGGCCATCGCTTGTTCGATCGCAACCCCATCGCCCGCCGTCAGCGCTTCACCATTGCAAAGCAACGACCCCCGCGCCACCTGTAACCAAGCCACACGACCTGCCTGGAGAGAATGATCGACCGATCGTCCCTCTTCCAACACCGCCGCATACAGATCGATCGCCTGATGGATTTTGACGGAACCATCACGGGCATCATTCGAGCCAATTAGGCGGCACACATTCCGGGTTTGATCTAGATCAAAATGCGTTTCTTCATAGCTCGGTGCAATACCAAATTCATTCGGCTGAATCCAGATTTGAAGTAAATGCACCGGTTCGGTTTTGGATGCGTTGTATTCACTGTGACGAATCCCAGTTCCCGCAGACATTCGCTGAACATCTCCCGGACGAATGACCGATCCATTTCCTAAGCTATCCTGATGCTTTAACGCACCCTGTAACACATAGGTAATGATTTCCATATCGCTATGACCGTGCATATCAAAGCCACGACCCGGCGCGATTTTATCTTCATTAATCACCCGCAAACTGGCAAACCCCATATGCTTTGGATCGTAGTAGTGACCAAAGGAAAAGGAATAGTTGCTATCAAGCCAACCCAAGTTCACAGAACCCCGATCGGGTGCGCGTCGAATCGTAATCATAGAAGTCTCCCGTGACGTTTCAAGGTTTTCTAACGGCCAATATCTCAGTGGAGAATGGGTGCGTTGTGGGGACTTTTTTATTATGCTAGGAACTCTCTATGGAGACAATCTATGGTTTTGATGACTCACTGTCGCCAAAATAGAAACAATAGAGACAGATCATCATGATGGATCGGCTAGAGCAGATGCGGGCGTTTACGCAGGTGGTGACCTCGGGCGGGTTTGCGGCGGCGGCGCGTGAGCTAGGGGTTTCACGATCGGCGGTGAGTAAGCTGGTGATCGCGTTGGAAAATCATTTGGGGGTGCAGCTTTTACACCGCAGTACGCGGGTGGTGAGCCCGACGGAAATGGGGCTAGCCTTTTACGAGCGGTGCGTTGAAATGTTGACCAATTGGGAAGAGGCCGAACGATCGGTGCGGCAGTTCCACGCGGAGCCGAAAGGCACGCTACGGATTAATGCGCCGATGACCTTTGGGGCGATGCACCTCGCTCCGGCGATCGCGGATTTTATGGCCCAATATCCCGACCTGCGAGTTCAGCTCACACTTAACGATCGCTTTATCGACCCGATCGAGGAGGGGTTTGATGTAACGGTGCGGATTGCGGAACCGCAACCCACGTCGGTGCTGTTGGTGCAACCCCTGGGGTCTGCCGCGCGTCTGCTGTGTGCGTCTCCAGCCTATTTGAGCCGCCATGGAACCCCGACCCACCCCCAGGATCTCCGGGATCATTCCTGCTTGTACTACGGACACATCGCGAGTTCGCGGACGGTGTGGACGTTAACGGGAGCCGATGGTGAGCATACGGTTGCGGTGCAAGGGTCGCTTTGCTCCAATAACGGCGAAGCACTGATGCACGGTGCGATCCGTGGTCTCGGGATCGCGCTTTTACCGCGTTTTATTATCGATCGAGCCATAGAAGCGGGCGCATTGACGATCGTTTTGCCGGATTACCGCTCACCCGACCTCGCGATCGAGGTGCTCTACCCCGTCAGTCGTCACCTTTCAACCAAAATTCGGCTATTGGTGGATTTCCTCCACGCCCGCTTTCGATCGATGTAAGTCGGCGGCCTTGGGATTTTTGAATTGCGATCCCTGAAGTGTGACCTCAAATGCAAAAGGCCGGATGACTTAAAGTCACCCGGCCTTTTGAACAGTCCGTATGGGCGATACTGGATTTGAACCAGTGACCCCTTCCGTGTGAAGGAAGTGCGCTACCCCTGTGCTAATCGCCCGAACTCAAGCATTTTGCTTGCAGGTACGAATGATATCACGATTCGGAAGGTCTGCAACAGGTTTATCGTCAGTTCAATCCTGTTTAGACCCGATCGAGAACGTTGAGCGGAGTCGTTGGCGTAGCCTTCGCGCAGCGAATAACGCGGTTTTTGAACCAATAGAACCGAGTCAATAATGATGGCTCGACGCTAGAGGATCTAGGGCGAAGGTTACAGCGGATTCGCGGCTCCTCCCAACTCCTGGATTTTTTCCTGAGCATTGTTATAACAATTCACTTGGCCTTGATCGAGGCAGGTTTTACCCGCCTGTTGCAGATCATCGATCGCCCCCGCCCGATCGTTTAACGCTTGGCGGACTAAGGCCCGGTTAAAGTAAGCACCCGCAAAATTGGGATTGAGACGTAAGGCTTGGGTGTGATCTTCGATCGCCTTGCGATATTCGCCAATATCGTTGTAGGCACTGCCGCGATTGCTATAGGCCACGGCATTATCCGGGTCAATCTCGATCGCCTTGGAATAATCGGCGATCGCCCGTTCGTAATCCTGCTGAGCCGAATAGGATAAGCCACGATTGCTGTAACCTTTGGCCGATTCTGGATTGAGTTCGATCGTCCGCGAACAGTCCGCGATCGCTTCCGGGTATTTTTGGAGCTGATAGTAGGCGACGCAACGATTGGTGTAGGCGATCGAGGCACTCCGATCGAGCGTGATCGCCTGGGAACAGTCGTTAATTGCCGCGTCGATTTGACCCATATTGAGCTGCACACTACACCGATTGGTGTAGGCTTCAACATTTTCCGGGTCAAGTTCGATCGTTTTGCTGTAATCCTCCAACGCCCCCTTATAGTTGCCCAGGGCTGACAGGGCACGCCCCCGACTGTAGTACGCATCCGGCTCCTCTGGCGCAACCCGGATCGCTTGGGTATAGTCTGCGATCGCCTTTTGCTTATCGCCCAGGGCAGAATGCGCTAAACCGCGACTGATATACGGGTAGGGATTTTCCGCATCCAGGAGAATGGCCTGGGTGTAATCCTGAAGCGAGGATTGGAAATCATCCACATCGTGGGACGCCAAACCACGATGGTAGTACGCATCCGGATCATTGGGATTGAGTTGCAAAACACTACTGAAATCCGCGATCGCCGCCTGTAGATCGCCCATATCCGCATGGGCAAGGCCACGATTAAAGTAGGCATCGCTATAGTTCGGATTCAGCTCGATCGCGGTGGAATAATCCGTCAGCGCCATTTCATAGTTACCCATATCAAAATGGACATTGGCACGTTTGTAATAGGCGTTAGCATCCTCGGGATTCAGATCGATCGCCCGATCAAAGGCAAGCAACGCGCCCGGTTCGTCCCCTTCCTCAATCTTTTGCAAACCACGCTGATAAAACGCTTGCGCCCGCCCTGCGCTGGGAGCTTGCCAAAACCACACCACGCCCAGCGCCGCCAGCAACGCCAAACAAGCTAACCCCGCCACACGCGGAATCGGTTTATGGATATCCTGTACTTTCTCCTGAACCAGCTTCCAGATCGACTTTGGTGGGGGAGCTTCCAGATCGATCACATGTTCGAGCGGCTCCTCATCCTCATCGCCCAATTCGTAGTAGGACATGATCGGATCGAGATCATCCAAAACCTCGCGTGCCGATTGATAGCGCTGCCCACTCGAATAGGCCACCATGCGATCGACAATGGCGGCAAATTCATCCGAAATATTACTCGCCCGATCGCGCCACTGCATCACACCATCGCGATCCTGAAGCTTGGGCAAATTATTCGCCGCAACTCCCGTCAGCGCCTGCACGGCGATCGCCCCGAGGGCATAAATATCGCTGTTAAACTGCGGATTTCCCTGGAACTGCTCGACCGGCATATACACCGGCGTACCGGCTGCGATCGTCCGGTTACGGTTTTCGCCCGCAATCTGCTGACTGAGTTCCTTCACCGACCCAAAATCAATCAGAACCAGGTCATTATCTTCGCTACGCCGGATTAAATTTTCGGGTTTAATATCGCGGTGAATCACGTCCTCCGCATGGATAAACTCAAGAATTTCGAGAACCCGATAGACAATCGCCGCTACCTCCGACTCATCCAAGGGCTGCCCTGGGACAATCTCATCGGTCAACGGCTGACCATTGACATACTCTTTCACCAGATAAAGCTGGCCGTTTTCTTCAAAGTAGGCCAGCAGGCGCGGAATATTATCGTGATTGCCTAATTTTTCTAAGGTTTCGGCTTCTTGCTTAAACAGGCGCTCTGCGGTTTGACTGCCATCCACTTCCTCTCGCACCTGCACCAGTTGCTTCACCACGCACTTCGGCATCCCAGGACGACGCAAATCAGAGGCGAGGTAGGTCTGACCAAAGGAGCCGGAACCCAGTACCTTGATGATTCTGTAACGTCTGTCGAGCAGTTGACCTATCACGAATTTTTCGACCCCAACCTCGCCGTACTTACTGATTATATTCCACTATTTTTGGCGGTTTCCCGGAGGGCAACGCCACCGATCGCGGGGGGGATTCCTGACGATCGCGTTTGCGCTGTTCTAGGATAGCCTGACGTCGTCGTTCGATCCGCTGATTGCGAAGCGTCAGGATCGAGAGGGAAGCCGCGTAGGTGATCGACCCCAAGAGAAGACCCATCACCACCGATCCCACCCCGAGGGGAATCGAAATATCGCGCATCTGTTGCAGCATGTCGTCCAACGAGTCCCAGCGCAGACGATCGGGCGCTCGAAAGCTGGGCAGCAGCAGCAGCCCCAGATTGTAGTTGAGCCAGAACATGGGAAGGTAGGTGAAGGGATTACTCAGCCAGGTTCCGAGTGCGGCACAGAGTTTATTGCCCCGCAGCAAAATCGCCAGCAACACCCCGATCGCCGTCTGACCGCCAAACAAGGGCAAGCAAGAGGCAAAGACTCCCACCCCCAAGCCGCAGGCGATCGAGTGAGGTCGATCTCGCACCTGGCGCAGCCGGTGTCTGAGCGCAGACAACCAGCGCCAGCGTGGAGATAGGCGACGAATCTTGTGATAAACACTCGATTTCATAGAGCGGGTTCGATGGGTTAAGTTTCGTTTCGACGTAGATGGGCAGAGCAGGCGGAATTTGGCTGGCTGTGCCCTGATCTTCAATTATAAGTAAATTGATCCTTAACCTTAACCTTGGGGCGATCGTCATGAAATGTCCGCGTTCGGGGCGATCGACCCACTTTCACCCCGCCTAGACGATCGACGAGCTTGGATCATGCTCACTGATCAGCTTCTCGACTCTGGCCTCATCAATTCGGGTCAGCAACTGTTTCGCCTCGTGTAAATCACGGGTTGTCTTCGCCACGCTAAACGTGGACGTAATCGAAAAAAGAACTCCCATCCCCAAAAATGCCTTTTTCCACGGATCGACCGGCATGTAAATAATGCCGATGGTGAGCACAGACACCGAGAGGACAAAGGAAGCCCAGGCTTGAAAAACCCAGGCTGGACTATGTTGAGATTTCATGGCCGACAGCCCCATTAACACAGGAATACGCACGAAACAGGACGCACGGTGTACGGAATCATCCGGGTCAGTCATGGATCAGAACCAAATCGTGATGCATGACCGATCACACAACGGCATGTGCCGATCGCCTGTTCAGGATGCTCTTAGGCTAATCAATCCCAACCGCACAGCCCGAGGCCCGTGGGCCAATCTTTAAAGCGTCCTGTGGGTGGGTTCATGCCCGGAACCTCACTGGGACAATACTGAGACCCGATCACGGAAGCTGTACTCCTGCCACTTTGTGGAATCGTGATCTTTTATTGCAAAATACGTCGTCTAATCGATGGAACCCGAATGCTTAGACTACCCTCAAGTTACCAGAATCCCAGGTTTTCACGCCATATTCCTCACCTACTTTTACTTTGATGAAGACTGTGACGAACGACGGGATTTGAGATGTGGTGAAACTCTGACGTCAGGGTCACCATTGAACCCAGGAGAACAAGAGGCTCGACCTTCCTCACTCCGGCCTAGCTCCGGCCTAGCTCCGGCCTAGCTCCGGTCTAGCTCCGGTTTAATGAATCGAAAGTCATGGCGATCGCGCTGCATCCCATTTTTGACGTCATGCAGTGGATTCCAGGCTACTCCAGACTCTGCTGATCGACTTTATTTTTTGACATTTTTTTCGATAGATCTATCCAGAACATATCTGGCCATAAACCATCTTTAAGACGAGTTTTCAGGGGTTAATCGTGATGAAATCCAACTATCTTTCTCCCTTCGTTCGCTTTCTTCAAGAGGATCTCCAGCTCCCCGCCAATTCGATTCAGCTCGTGTTGCGCCAGGGATTATCTCGCGATGCCCTGCCGATGCTGCTGTGGCAGTACGGCTTAATTGATTTGCAGCAGCTCGATCGTATTTTTGATTGGCTGGAAACTCGATAGACTTTTGTAACAAAATATCTCGATATCCCAAGCAATAAAACAGGATTGACCCAGAGCCCAGGCGCAACACAATGAAACGTTAAACTTACGAACGAAAAAAGAAGGGAATGCTAGGCTCGGAGTGTGCCGTTCCGCTTAAGTATTGGAGGCTGTCCAACGTGACGATGATTCCCTC
>RDYZ01000104.1 GCA_004293855.1 Oscillatoriales cyanobacterium
TCATCCTCCAACTCCCCAAGCGTCACCCCATACCGCTCAGACAACACCAACACCCGCCCCGCCAAAAACTGCGAAACCCGATCCAACTCCGATCGCACCCGCCGATCCACCTCAACAAACCACTTATCCTCAATCACCAACGATCGCACCACATCCCCCGACAACACCCCATACTTCGCCAACACCGCCCCCTCCAACGCCGCCACCTCAAGCTTCAGCCGCTGCTTCAAAGACCCCTCCCGCCCCAGCACATCCTCCACCCGCTCCAACAGCGATCGCTCCGCCAAATCCTCCTCATCCAAACGCACCGCCCCCATCTTCTTTAACACCTTCAACCGCGCCGTCACCGCACCCTTCGTTAACTTACCCGAATCACTCACCACCTCCGACAGCAAACCCTCATCCCCCCCATGCTCCTCCGCCAACTCCTCCAGCTCGCGACCCAACCCCTCAACCTCAGCCTCCAGAGACCCGATCGCCGCCCGCTCCGCCGCAAAAAAACGCGCCTCCATCAACCCCACCGGGATTAACTCACACCGATAGCCGATCGTCTGGCTCACCTTCTTCCCCGTCCCCAACACCGGTGACAACTCCGCCACCCAACCCCCCTGGGAAATCAGATACACATCATCCCGCATCACCTCCAACCAATAATCCATAAAATGCTGAAACACCGCATAACCATCCACCAACGGCAACGCCTCAAACCGCTCCAGTAAATCATCCGCCAGCTCCATCGCCAACACACCCGGCATAACCCCCCGCTCGATTTCCGCCAGCTTCGATCGATACCGATCACGCCAGCCCGCCAGCGTCGCCTTAAACCGATCGGCAAACGCCACAAACTCCGAATGCTCGAAAATCGTCCGCTTCAGATCCGCCGTCGCCACCCGTAACTCGTAATACCCCGCCCGATCGCTCGGCGCAAACAACACCGACTTTAACGACGGCAACACCGCCCAAAACTCCGATAGCGCCTCAATATCCCGCCCCGGTAGCCCACCGTACAGGTGCGCCCGCAAATCCTGAATATCCTCCGGCTCCTGACCATCGATATAACGCGGAATATTCAGATTAAACTCATTCCCCGCAATCTCCGACAACAGCACAAACCGCGAAAACTTCGACACCTCCAAGCGGCGATCGAACACATCCACAATCTTGTGAATATCCCGCTCCCGTAACCGGTTCTTATTGCCATCCTTGATAAACCCACGGCTCGCATCAATGATAAAAATCCCCGCGCGATCGGCCGCCCCCGCCTTGTCGATCACCACAATACAGGCCGGAATCCCCGTCCCATAAAACAAATTCGGCGGCAACCCGACGATCGCCTCAATTAGCCCCGACTCCACCAGCTTCCGGCGAATATCCGCCTCAGCATTCCCCCGGAACAGGACACCGTGCGGCAAGACGATCGCACCCCGCCCCGTAGACTTCAGCGACGCCACCAGATGCAGCAAAAACGCATAATCCCCATTCTTCGCCGGAGGAATCCCGAAACCAGAGAAGCGATCGTAAGGATCATTCTCGATGTCCACCCCATTCATCCACGCCTTCGAGGAGAATGGCGGATTCGCCACCGCAAAATCAAACCGCTTCAGCTTGCCCGTCTCACTGTCCGTAAACTCCGGTTCCGCCAACGTATTCCCCAGCTCGATCTCTGCTGTCGGATGCCCGTGCAGGATCGCGTTCATCTTCGCCAAGCCCCGCGTCGCGTTGTCCATCTCCTGACCGTACAGCGATAGCTCCAGCCCCGCCTCATCCGCCGCCCGAATCAGCAGCGACCCACTGCCACAGGTCGGATCGTAAACTGTCTGCTCCTGACTCGTCGCCCGACTCGCCCCCACCAGCTTCGCAATCACCCGCGACACTTCCGCAGGCGTATAAAACTGTCCCTTGCTCTTGCCCGACTCCGTGGCAAAGTTCCGCATCAGATACTCGTAAGCATCCCCCAGCAGATCGTCCCCATCAGCGCGATTCTGACTAAAATCCAGCGCCGGATTCTCGAACAACGCGATCAGGTTGGTCAGACGATCGACCTTAGCCTTACCCTTGCCCAGCTTCTCGTCATTGTTGAAATCCGCCACCGTGATCACGCCGTCGAGGTCGTTCTCCTCTGCCAGCGCCGCGATCGCCTCATTCATCCCCTCGCCGATATCCTTCGATCCCTTCAGTTTCACCAGATCCGCAAAACCGCCACCCTCCGGCACGTAGATCGGCGCGTCTTCGCTCCCCGCATACCTGTCCGATACATACTTCACGAACAGCATCACCAGCACATAATCCTTGTACTGCGACGCATCCATCCCGCCGCGCAACTCGTCGCAGCTTTTCCAGAGGGTGCTATACAGTTCGCTTTTTTTGACGGGCATGTCTGGCTTTCGGTCTATAGGTAATCTCTAAATCCTACTCGAAAGGACTACCCCTCATCGGATTGCAGCATCATTGGAGCATCAATCGCTTTTGACAGTGTCAGGACTTACGCAAACGATCGAAACTCGTAGAGGAGTCATGGCAATGCGCCCACGGTATTGCATGGTTTGAGCCGGTCCGTGCGTCAGTCCTGAGTGTGTAAGGGAAAACCGGTGGGGCAGGTTGGTATCGTTTTGGCGGAAGTCAGTTGTTCTCTAGATTGAGATTATTAACATCTCTGGCGCTACCAGCTTCCGTACACCCTACGTCCGTAAGCCTGTAAGCAATGACCAGTTTTTGCGTATAAATACTTGGGCTAGTAAGCTGTTCTGGTTCCGGTTGAGACATATTTGTATTCCCAGCTACAACTCAAGTCCGGGTTTTTGGTCGGCTCTTTTGTCTTGCACCATACACGAGCTTCATAAATACGTGTTTTTGACTGGGTTTGCGTGATGCCTTTTTAAAGATTGGATGAAGTTACGCAGAAAGGATCGACTTTTACCAAATGTGACTGATAGTGTTAGACGTATCAAGCCAAGAGGGACTCAACCGAGCATCGGGTTCAAGCCTCTGAAATATTCTAACTTTTACAGACTCTCGATTTCGGAGAGCGAAAACCATGAAAGTCTCCACACTGAAATTTGTAGCCGCAACCGTAGCAATGACCTCTCTTGCAATGGCAGCCCCCCAAGCCATTGCTGCTCCCCCTCCGTCTGGGCCGACACTACTGAGCCCTGCCTATGACTGTTCGCTGGGGATTGTGAGTGGAACAGTTGACTGTGAAGGAGCATTTGCTGGGAATAACAGCAACCAAACCATCGATACTCTCTTTGGTATTGATTGGAACGATAATGAGATTCTTAAAGCTGAAGATTCGACGGGTTGGTTTGATGGTGATCTCTCTATCGGTGGTGGTGGCGCTACGTCCGGTACGTGGACTCTGTCCCAGGCATTTGTTGATGCCTACGACTCGCTGATGTTTGTCATCAAGGGCGGCACGAGCTACAGCGCTTACCTGTGGGATGGAACCTCAACCTCTGGCACATGGAACACCAACGGAATTGTTAATAGTGCTGGCCGAAATCCAGGCATCTCACACTTCTCTGTGTACGGTGTAGCTTGCACAGAAAATTGTGGACCGGACACGGATGTTCCTGAACCCGGCTTGGCGATCGGCTTGGGCGCAATGGCTCTGGGCGCAATCAAAGCTCGCAAGCGCGGCTAAACGGCTGTGGTACGCCACATCTAAATTCCTTACGAAGTAATAAGGCGTCGGGCTCCCAACAACCTTGGGAGCCCTTTTTTTTAGCTAGGCACAGCTCGGATGGGTGAGGCTGGGGTGTGGTGCTGATCCGGGTTCACCGATCGCCCGATCGCGGTTTAGGCTACTCGATCGCTAAACCGATCGCCCCGATCGCATCCACACTATCAAACACAGCATCCACCAACACCACCTCGGAAAAATCCACATACCGCACGATCGCCCCATTTAAAACCGCCTGGGTGAGATCTGCCTCCCGTAGTACCGTTTCCCACAGCCGCGCCGCTGTGAGATTGGCTGAGTAGAGATAGGCTCGCGACAAATTGGTCCCCGTTAAATCGGTTCCCACCAACTCACTTTCGGACAATACCGCCCCCGACAAATCCGCAAATTCTAAATTTGCCCCCGATAAATCCGCCAGGTTGAAGCTAACCCCGGATAGATCCGCGTCGCCAAAATCCGCCCCGATCGCCAGCGCACTGGTTAAACTCGCCCCCGTCAAGACGGCACGATTGGCTCGCACCCCGGTTAGGGTTGCCCGACGTAGATTGGCCTCCCAGAGGAATGCATCCACTAGCCGCGCGTTACTAAAATTGGCCTCGATCGCCGAAATGCTGTCCAGGCGGGCATTCTCAGCACTCACATCATTGAGCAATGCCCCATCAAAAATCGCCTGCTGCAAATTCGCATAGCGCCAATTGGCAAATGACAGCTTTGCACCCGTAAAATCAGCGCGAATACAATCGCTTTCCCGTAAATTCACCCGCCCCATCAAGGCATAACGAAAATTGGCCTCGCTCGCATCAGCCCCGTGCCAATAGCTACCGCCTAACTTCGCCGCCGCAAAGGATGCACGGCGAGCGTCACTTTCTGCAAAGTCCGCGAGGGAAAAATCCGCTTCATCGGCGATCGCTGAGCGTAGATCTGCCCGACGGAAACTTGCACTCATGCCGTTCGCGCGATTTAGGTCAGCACGCGCCAAAATCGTATCGGTCAAATCCGCCTGAACGAGGGTTGTTTCAGTCAGAACTGCACCGGTCAGATTGGAGCCGGACAGATTGGCCCCCGTCAGGTCGGATTCCCGCAGGGTGACCCCAGTCAAATCGAGATTGGAGAGATCCGCATTCGTGAGATCGCAGCGTATACACGTGCCGGTTGCCGCCAGATCGCGCAAGTCCCGATCGCTCGCGGCGATCGCTGGCGTGAGGACGGATATCAATGGGGCGATCGTACCGACCCAGGCGATCATCACCGATCGTGTCACCATTTGCCCCAATCCCGCGAATGTTTGCATACTGTCTCACTTTAAGCTGAGTGGCGGGACAAAAGTTTTCACGCTACGGCTGAAAGCGTTTCAGAGGATGCCTTTGAGCGATTTAGACCGTTGCCCAGATGATTCTAGGGGAAAACCTTTGCCCTGACAGGATTCTAGACTCCTCGGTTACGGTTTGTCCGGGGACTGCGATCCAGATGATCCCCATTGCACGGATCATCACAGTTTGCGATCCCCAAAACTCTCAAAAAAACACCTAAACATTTAATCTTTCCACAGATTAATGTTACTTTGGGTCTGAAATTTCGTTGAGTTCGCATTCTACAGACAACGCAAAAAATAGGACTTACGCACGGACTCGCGAAAACCACAGAATACCGTGGGTGCATTGCCATAACACCCCTCGGAATGGTGATGTTTTGCGTCAGTCCGACGAGATTTTAGATCTCGGTTCGATCGTGCCGTTCGTTTTTTCGCCAGGGCATCCTATCCATGAAGCGCCGCATTCCCGAGTACTACACGTTATGGCTAGGCCGTACGGGTCAAGATCCTTGGGTTCTCCAGTTCAAGCCGATTTGGTTAACCCGAGCCGCGATCGCGATCGCCACGATCGGAACCACGGTGATTGGTGGGTTGGCCTACCAGCGATCCACCTTGCAGGCACGTCAGGCGGAACTGAACCGTCAGGCAGAACAGGTCATCGAACAGATCGAAGCCCTCGAACGCGACCTCGACGAACTGCGTCGCCGATCGGGAACGTCGGAGGAGGAAACGATGTCCTCCGGTGATCCGCAGCCAGATCAGGGGCGTGGGGGGGCGATCGCCACGGATATTCCCACCCTGGAAGCCGACACGCGCGACAAACTACGCAATGCCCAACAGCTTGCGCTTTACCTCAAGCGTCAACTGTCCACCGATGTGCGTCCAGCCCTAGAAGCCACCCTTGCCTATGAGGCGGCGATCCCGAATCGTAAGCCGATCGGTGAAACCAGCGAGATGACCTCTACCTTTGGGAAACGGGCGAATCCGTTTGGGTTTGGTGGCAGCGAGTTTCATAATGGCCTTGATTTTATTGACGAGTACGGCGCTCCCATCCTGGCAACAGCTCCCGGCACAGTGATCGAAGCCGGTTATAACGGGGGGTATGGAAACCAGATCACCCTTCAGCACGCCCACGGCTATCAGACCCTTTACGCGCACCTGTCCGAGATTGAGGTTGAGGTGGGCGATCGCGTTGAACGGGGAGAGATCATCGGCGCCTTGGGCAATACTGGGCGATCAACCGGGCCCCATCTCCATTACGAAGTGCATCTCGATCGTCAGCCCCTCAACCCGCAAAATTTCCTTGCACCGCGCGAGACCCCGATCGCGGACACGCGCCACCCATCAGACTTAGACCCCTCACATTAGATCGTCACCTTGGGTTGCATGGTCTAATCTGACGATCGCGATCGGTCCGGGTTCCTCTCCGCTTGATATTCGCTCCACCCTGATTCTGACGTCATCCCGGCGTTTTTCGACTATGTTTTTCAACCGTAAAGCCTCCACACCCAAACCGACGATGACCTATCTCGGTTCCGGGAGCGAATTTGATGGCAATCTAAAAACGGCGGGGGATCTGCGGGTCGATGGTACTGTGCGGGGAAATGTGGAGGCGCAGGGTGATCTTGAAATTTCTGTGGAAGGATCGATCGAAGGGACCGAGCTACGCGGTCAGAATATTTTGGTGTACGGTCGGGTGAAAGCTCGGGTGGTTGCCAGCGGTAAGTTGACGTTGAGTAGTACGGCCCATCTGGAGGGTGATGTGATTGCCCATTCCCTGCAAATTGATGAGGGGGCCTACTATTTGGGCTATATCTCCACGCAAGATCAGGCCAGCCCAACCCTATTACCCAGCGATCGCAATTTACAGTTGCCGGAATCGGTGTCCGCACCGTCGAGCGATCGCCCCACGTCCTAGGATCATCTGTGAATCGTCCAACCCTGATCGGGTCAGCGGTTGAACATCCGACCCCAGCTCATAGGTTGGTGGGGGATGACGGCTCCATCAACTGTGCCGCCTCACGGTGCGCGGCCGATCGTGCAGCGCAAACCAGACGAATTTCGCCGTAGCTGGCCGTACCGTTCAGAGCATCAAAAATCGGGACGAGGCGCTCCATACCCACTTGATCGATCGCCGCTTCAATTCGCGATCGCAGCGTCCCATCGAGGAAGCGATCGATCTCGGTAATTTGTCCCGCCTTCACCAGTAGGGCTAAATGACCGTAAATGGTCGTGAGCTGCAACCCTCGGATCTGGGCAATTTGTGTCAGACTCAAACCTTGGTGAATCAGTTCGAGGGTGTGGAAATGGGTTTTACCGAGATCGGCGGCATTGACAGCATCGGCGGCGGGTTCGGATTCTGGACTGGGGTTCAGGTCGCAGTAGTCTCGAATTGCGGCAACAAACGCATCGCCGTATTCATCCAGTTTGAACGCACCCACCCCAGATAGTTGTCCCAAGGCTTCGAGGGTGGTGGGCCGTTTCTGAGCCATCAGGCGTAGGGTCGAATCAGCAAAAATGACGTAGGGCGGAACTGATCGCGCGGTGGCGAGTTTTTTGCGGAGTGATCGCAGTTCTTGGAACAGGGCGTGACCGACGATGGTGGAACTGGACTGATCGTCGATCGTCTCGGCTGTGGGCTTGGGTGCGATCGCAATCTTCACTGATCGCTGTTGTTTCATGACGTCCCAACTGTGGGCGTTGAGTTTCAAAATGGGAAAACCATCGGTGGTTTCCGAGACTAACCCCTGATGCAACAGCGATCGCACCAACATTTTCCAATCGTCCGCCGTGCGATCCTTGCCAATGCCGTAGGTGGACAGTTGATCGTGTCCCCATTTCAGAATATTTTGCGACTTTGATCCACGCAACACACTAATTAAATGGTTTGTACCAAATCGCTCTTTGGTGCGAGCCACGCAGGATAAAAACTTCATTGCCTCGATCGTCCAATCCTCGATCGGCTTTGGTTGACAGCAGTTATCGCACTTGCCGCAGTTGCCCGCGAAATGTTCGCCAAAATAGCGCAACTGAATCGTATTGCGGCACTCGGTACTTTCGGCGTAGTCGCTAATTTGTCGTAACTGCTGCCGTGCTACCCGCTGCTCGTCTTCGTTGGACTGTTGCTGGATCAGCCATTCCACCTTGCCCACATCCCCAGGGCTGTAGTACAAAATGCAGTCGGAATCCTCGCCATCGCGACCGGCACGCCCGGATTCTTGGTAGTAGCTTTCGATGTTTTTGGGGAGGTCGTAGTGGATCACAAACCGCACATCGGGTTTATCGATGCCCATGCCAAAGGCGATCGTCGCGACCATGACTTGCACATCATCACGAATAAAGCGGGTTTGGTTGGCCGTACGCACCTCAGCGGCAAGACCGGCATGGTA
>RDYZ01000105.1 GCA_004293855.1 Oscillatoriales cyanobacterium
AATCCCGTCGATCTGGGGTCACACAGTGCCATCTTGGAGTTTCGCAATCTTGATCGATCGATTTATCAATGGATTGATCACTGGCAACAGGAAATCAGTACGCTCCGATCTAGGAATGCAGACCTGAGCACCCGCTATCAAACAGCCTTGGGTCAGTTGGATGCGATGACGACCAGCCTCACGCAGGTGGAGCGAGATGCTCGTGAGGTTCGCCAACGATTGATCGCCATTATTCAGTATGCTCCGATCGCGGTGATTGAATGGCGGCTCGATCGCAGCATTTCGGTCTGGAATCCGGCAGCGGAAAAATTATTAGGTTATGCAGCGTCTGATGTCCTAGGACACGATTTATTTAGCGTAATTGTGCCCGATCGAGAGGCCAAGTCAATGCTGAATACGTGGAAAAATTTAATGGATTTAACGGGGGATCATCACAGTACGCATCAGACGATGACCAAGGATGGTCGTACGGTGGTGTGCGACTGGTTTAATCGTCCAGTTATGGCGAATAACGGAACCATTATTAGTATTATTTCAGTGTTGCAAGAAGTCTTACTTTGAACGCTACTCTGGTGGTTTTGAGAGTGTAAAATTCCCTCGTCAACGGGTCTGAGTAGGGAGCATCCCGTTTATGCAAATTATCCCTCATCCCCCAGCCCCTTCTCCCAAAAAAGGGAGAAGGGGAGACCGATTCAAAGTCCCTCTCCCAACTTGGGAGAGGGATTTAGGGTGAGGGTGACACAAATGGGATGCTCCCGTCTGAGTATCGTTACCAACTGGGCGATCGTGCATCTCCATAATTGACGTAATTGTAGAGATCGACAATCTGCGGCTCCGGGAAACGTTCCAGTAACCGCCACCGCACCTGATATCCACCCTCCGCCGTCGCGGCCACCAACTCCACCGCGATTAGCCCATCAAAACTGGGAACCACGAGCCGCTGGGCGAGATCCTGACGCTCGGTGGGATACAGCGCCCGCCCCGTTTCGATAAACTCTGGTAACCCATACTGAATGGTGCGCAGCAAATACACCCGATCGCCGATCGCAGGCAGGGACGTCGCGACGCCCGTGGTTACGCCAAAGGCGCCGTTTTTACCGAGGTGGGCTCGCTGACGATCGGCATGAAGATCGGCGAAGAACTCGGGTGGCCGGTAGTCGGCAAAGGCAGGGCGGATCGATGGGTCGAGGCGTGCCAAGGCTGATTCGAGCGATAACCCATCGAGATCCACCACCCCCAGATCGGCGATCGCTCCAAAGTCAAACCCGGACGACACCACCTCAAGCTGCTCCCCCGCGATTTCCAACAATAACGACGGGACAAATGGATTCACCTCGATCGCATTCGGTAAGCCTGGAACCGCTGTGTCGAACGCCACCGACATTAGAGGGGCGAGGGGCGCGGGGGGCAGGTCTGTGGCTAAGATGCGATTGCCGGTGGGGTTGGGCTGGGAGGACTGCCGAGGGGGAAGATAGGTCAGGGGATACTCAGAGGAGGTTGAGGCGGAGTCGTTGGTCTCATGGGCTGGGGTAAAGCTGGCTGTTGGGATCGGACGATCGCCATTAGGCCGATCCTGCTGATCCTCTGGCAGGGAGATCGCGAAGGCGGAGGGCAGGGCAAAACGAGCCTCCTGCAAGGGAACGGCGATCGTCTCCAGTTGGTCGATCAGTGCCGGAGGTGGGCTATAGGCTGGGGGAGTATAGTGCTGAAGCGTCCGGGCCAGTGGTGGTTTGGCCGTCACACCGGGCAGCGGGGTCGCAGCATCAAAGCTTTGGTTGGGTTGAGTGGCAAGACGATCGGGTTCGCCCGGTGTCCCAACGACGATCGTACCTGGGATAAAGGCACTGGGGGGGAGGTCAGCGATCGCCATCTGCTGTTGACGCAACGGGTCAAACACCCCTTGGACCTCGAGTTGTGTGTGAGCCAGAGCGCAATAGACACGGGAACGATCGTCGAGTGTCACCGTGAATCCAGAACAATCGGACGGTAAATCGGTGTTAAAGTTTGCGTTTAACAGGGGAGCAAATTGCGTGAGAAACCGCTCAGTTGCTAGGGTATTGCGATATAGGTCAAAGTCGATCGTGGCGATCGCCTCCGGATCGGGCAACAACAACCCACGACGCATTGTCGCAACGATTCGGAGCCGCTCCGCCAGTAGACGACGTGCGGCCAACCAAAATTCCGTATTGAGTTCCGCCGTTTCGAGGCTCTGGGTCAGGTTTGCAGTGGGGGCTGTCGGTGCGAGGGGGCGAGGGGGAATCGCGATCGAGGCTGCCACCGGAGCCCGCCCGAGGGGCAGGATCAGCCCAGCGATCGTGATGACCCCTACTACGATTGAGCCTTGACAAGCGGTTCGAGCAGCCATGACCAGCCCTCTCCTATGAGTCTTGAGATGATGTCGTCTTGCGGTCTATGCACACTATATTCGCCATCTTGAACCCTCGGCGGTCACCCTGGGAAAGGGTCAGAGGCTGCGCTTAACTTCGATCCTAAACCGCTGTTTCCAAAACTGGGCGAATCTCATCGAGTAAACCACCGCAGGCGTCAAACAGGAGATCAATGACCGTATTAAACCCAGACTCACCGCCGTAGTAGGGGTCGGGCACATCTTTGAGAGTGTATTGGCGGCAAAAGTCGCACATCATCGCCACTTTATGGGTGTATTGCCCCGATCGATCCAGGGCCAAAATATCGCGATAGTTGGATCGATCCATCGCCAGGATGCGATCGAAGGCAGCAA
Organism: Oscillatoriales cyanobacterium; assembly: GCA_004293855.1. GTDB lineage: Bacteria > Cyanobacteriota > Cyanobacteriia > Cyanobacteriales > Geitlerinemataceae > RDYZ01. The sequence goes on from RDYZ01000105.1 coordinate 2,741, forward strand.
AATCCGCCACCTCAAACTGACGGGAATGACCCACCAGCTCGATCCCTTGACGCCGTGCCGCGATCGCCATGCGCCGATCGGGCGCACTCCCGACGTGATAACTCGACGTTCCCGCCGAATCACAGATCACGCGATCGCCGAGTCCCGCCTCCTCCAGCAGATGACGCATGATATTTTCTGCCGAGGGCGATCGGCAAATATTACCCAAGCAGACAAAAAGCAGTTTGTAGGGGATGGCACTCATGATGAACGCTCCAAAAAATCACAAACGCAGACAGAAAAGATGATCGTGACGATCGCGGTAAGTCCCAGGTTTGCGCTCATCCGGCGAGTACCTAGCACACATCAGAGTCGCATCACAATCGAACACGGCCAGATCAGAACGCCATCACGACAGCATGACACCGCCCGATCGAGGCGATCGAGCGCTTGTCCAAGCCTTGATCGAGCCACTGGCTCAGTTTACATATTGGCGCGGGCATCCTGTACCGCCGCATAAAAGGACCAAGCCGCCAAGGGTATGCTCAGACCTAAAATCGTGGCTGTGGTGGCCGTGCCGTACTGCGGCATTCCCGAGGACAGTTCAAAAATGGAACCGACCGCCGCGATCGTCAAGACGCAGCACAGCATCAGTAACAGGCCAGACTTGGGAGTACCTACCATCGGTTAAATCGTTCCTTATAGTTGCAAGCTTAAACTCGATCGTTACGGGGTCTTTTTGACTGGGCGTACGTGTTTCACCGCAAACCCCTCCTGGGTCAGCGCTTCGGTTAGTTCGAGATCGCCCTCAACGCGATCGACAAACATCACCCCATTCAGGTGATCCATTTCGTGTTGAATCACACGCGCCGGTAGACCTTCAAACTTCCGCTTTTGTGGTCGGCCATGCTCGTCTTTGTAGGACACCTCGATCATCGCCGGACGTTTCACATCGAGAAACACGTTGGGGATACTTAAGCAGCCCTCTTGACCGACGGCAATCTCACGGCTGGAACTAATAATTTTGGGGTTGATCATCACCAAGGGCGGCACGTGGGGCTCATCGTAGGCGCAGTCAACCACCAGTAGCTGCTTATTGATGCCCACCTGGGGTGCGGCCAAGCCGATACCGTCTTGGGTGTACATCGTTTGCAGCATCTGGGTAATCAGCTCACGCAAGCTGTCATCGATGCGTGAAATACGCTTGGCGGGTTGCCGCAGGACGCGATCGCCCAGGTAGTGCATTTCAAGCGGAGCTTTTGCAAGCTTTACTTTTTCGACGAGGAGAGGTGCCGTCGTAGCCATAGGTCATCGGGGGCAAGCTGTATCGCTCGCACGGGGAAAGGAGCAATGGTCAATCGTGCCGTTTTTCAACCCGCGTGCTGAAGTGACGCAAGGGAGAGCCGCGACAGGATGAAATATATCTATCTCTAGCTTAGATCGTAACGGTTTGTTGCCGGAACGATCGGTCACTGGGATCAGAATTTGAAAAAATATTGCAAAAAATGAATGATCGGTTGAAGGTCAACGGGTTTCATTCGTCGTCGGGTAGCAGCGATCGAATCTGATCTACGAATTCTTGATGATCCACGACGGGTTTGGAGATGTAGCCATCGGCTCCGCTTTGGGAGAGGAAGGACTCACGATCGCCTGCCATGGCGTGGGCTGTGACCAGGATAATCGGTAAACTTTGGGTGTTCGGGTCCGATTTCAGCATCTGTGTGATCTTAATGCCGTCTACGGGTTCTCCCTGGTACATGCTGTGGGCAAGGGAAACATCCATCAAGATGATGTCTACCTCGTGGGCGTGAGCGATCGTCATCACCTCTTCCACGTCTTCAGTATGTTTGACGGCTAGACCGCCGCGCTTGGCGAGAATTTTGGAAAAGACTCGCGCGTTGACCATATCGTCTTCGACGATAAGTACGGTTCTCATAAGTTCAGACCTGGCGTGCAGGAGCGTTATCGATTAAGTGGTGGTCGCGATTCGGTGAAATTAGGCCGTAGGGTCTCGGTTAAGACCAAAACGAAGCCACAGGCCCGCCCTCGATCATACTCTGAAGGCTCAATTCAGGGTGAGGGCCGATCATCGTGATGGCCGATCGTCTGCTGACCGACTCCGCTGTTAGGACACCCATACCCAGGATTGAACCGAGAAAAAACTACTCCGGTACAGGGTCGCCGTAGCGTCGTTGCAGCTCTTGGCGAGCCTGCGGGGATAGGGGCCAGCGCCAGGTTTGGGTAAACAGAGTGCTGAGGTTGCGATCGGCTCCGGCAGAGGCCGCGAGGACGAAATTATCGACCGCATCTTGCGTCGTGCGTGTATCGGGTCGGCGTTGAACCTCCCAAAAAAAACGCTGGGTGAAGTGGTCGCCGTAGCGATCGCGCAGGTCTAACCAAAAGGCCGCGAGCAGGTTTCCCGGAGAGAGGCAAAGCTGTCGCGCTTCACAATCTTCAATCTTGGGAAAGGCGTAGATTTTGAGGGTGTTTTCCCAGGTTAGCTTGGGATTGGCTAAGTAGATCTCAAGGTAGCGACGAATCTCGTGGCGATATTGCTCAAATGGCAAACCGCGAAAGGGAGCCGGGGTCACGTTCGCAGCCTGCATCGCCTGGAATTGCATAAATAATGCGAACCCTTCGGCCACGACGCGATAATCTTGACCGTCCTTTGGATGGTGGTGATAGTCCAGTTTTCTCTGGAGGGTTTCGCCCCAGAAATTACGCCCCAATTCGTAAAAGATGAGATGGTGCAGTGTGCCGGATTGTTGGTAAGCCAGATACAGTTCATCCAGGTATTGGGGCTGAATTTCGATGCCTTGACTGCCCAATCTGCCGCAGCCTGCACCACAGGTATCCCGAACAACGGCGATCGGCAGTAAGCCTTGAACTTGATTTTGTTGGGTTGGGAGGGGAGGATTGCCGGTAATCCGTAGATAGTAGAGATAGGCGTTATCCAGAATGGTGAGAATATCCTGAATGGTCTGCGGGTCAAAGTGGCGATCGTCGGCCAGTAGGACAAGATTGCGGCTTGCGTAGGGGTAGCGTTTTAGGGTTTCGGCTCGAAAGGACGTGTACTCAAAGCTTTGGTGGTTCTGAGTCCAAAAGCTATATAGACCAATGCTTAGACAGCTCGTGATGGCCACTGCGATCGCGATGCTAATGGGAAGATGCAACCGGTGTTCCCGCTCGTGCAAGTGGCTTCGTCGCACAAGTTTAGCCTTGGGAAACGGGGGGGATTTTGCCGGTTTTTGGGATGACTGGGATGGTGGGAAACGTGATTTACGGGCCAAGCGAACCCCCATTGGAACAGAATCGTCATAATGGTTTGATCCCATGGTAAACAACGGGTTACAACGGGATATCCAGAAAGACAACCGATACAATCAGATCGAAGCGGGTTCGATGTTGTCCTCGATCGTTGGGGTTCTGCGATCGCTTCCTCTGATCCGTCGGATCATTTGGACCCTTTTCGCTATTCTTTCTGCGATCGCCCTGCCGTGTTAGCCTCAAACCCCACCAGCGAGCTTGTTACGACCGATCGCCTCTTGGCGGTGTTTGCCGACTTTCTGGAGATTGATGTCAGTGCAGGCGATGCCGCTAGCGACACGCTGAATACCTACCGTCGCCAGTTGGTTCAGTATGTTCAGTGGTGTGAAACCCACCAGGTTGAACCCGCCACGGCCACCAAGGACGATATTAAGCGTTACCGGCGCTGGACGATCGAAACGCGGGGCTTTAAACCGGCCACGATCGCCCTCAAACTATCGGTGGTGCGTCGGTTTTATCAGGCAGCGGTCGAACGCGGCTTGATTCCGCTCAATCCAGCAGCAGGCGTAAAACCACCCCGGGAAAAGCGTGATCCCGCCGAGCGCATCACCTACCTAGAGTCGATCGAGGTTGAGACGTTACTGGCGGCTGTGAAGCGGGATGGCAGCCTCAAGGCCGCGCGGGATTTGGCCCTGTTGGCGATTATGACCCTAGAAGGGCCGCGAACCGTGGAGATGCATCGCGCCAATCTGGGCGATGTGATTCGCCAAGGGTCGAATCTGGGGGTGCGGGTCGAAGGCAAGCGCAATATTCGCATTGTGCCGCTAACACCGCAAATCGCAACGTTGCTAATGGACTATCTCGAACAGCGTGAGTTTCAGAACGCAACCAAACCGAGTGATCCGTTGTTTATTGCGGTGGGCAATCGTGCCAGGGGTGGGCGTTTGTCGCGGCGTGGTATTCGCTCGATCGTATCAGTACCTGCTGCAAACCGGCTTAAAACATGGGGCAGGACGAACCATTTCGGCCCATAGTTTGCGTCACACGGCGGGAACGTTGGCTCTGCGATCGGGGGCGGATCTGCGCCAAGTTCAGGATTTACTCGGTCATGCCGACCCGCGTACAACTTGCATTTATGCCCACGTGGGTGATCGGTGGGATAACAATCCGGCGCTGCGTTTGGGGATTGCCTTCGATCGAGATTTGTCGCCCAAATCCTTTCGCCAGTAATCCGCCGATCGCTCGACTCAACCTAAGAAGAATGATGCTGGTCACGGTGGGGGATCAGGGAATGGGGTTTTTCCAATCCATGCGCCTCCATCAACGCTTGATCGGCCATGATCTCTCGCGGCGACCCATCGGCCACCACATGACCCTGATCGATTAACACCACCCGATCGCACACCTCCAACAGCAGCTCTAAATCGTGCGACGAAATCACCATCGTTTCCGCCGACTGCTGCAAAAAATCAATCAATCGTCGCCGCGCCCGCAAATCCAGATTCGCACTCGGTTCGTCATAAATCACCACACGCGGCTGCATCGCAATAATCCCCGCGATCGCCACCATCCGCTTTTGTCCTCCCGACAAATGATGCGGCGGACGCTGTGCCAACTCCGTTACCCCTGTTACCTCCAGCGCCCGTAACACCCGCTGCTCCACCTCGCCCGCCGACAGTCCCATATTCTGAGCGCCAAAGGCCACGTCATCCCACACCGTCGCGCAAAACAACTGATCACTGGGATTTTGAAACACCAGCCCCAACTCAGGCCGAAAAGCTCCCGGCTCCACCGGCTGACCAAATAGCTCAATCTCGCCGCGATTCGGTTCAATCACCCCACACAACGACAAAAACAACGTTGTTTTTCCCGCACCATTCGGCCCGATCGTCCCCACACGCTCCCCCTCGCGGATCTCCAGCGTTAAACCTTGCAGCACTGGTGGGCTATCGGGATAACGCACATGTAAATCGCGCACCGCGATCGCCACGTCCGACACCGCTGAAGACTGTTGAATTGTGGGGAGATTAGATTGAGACGTCACAGGAAATAGACAGGAACTAGAGAAGCCAGAATGAAGCCGAAATATGGTCTAAGATAGGAAGGTTTGGCGTATTGTAATCACGTTGTAAATACCATGGCAGTTCCTAAGAAGAAAACCTCGAAAACCAAGCGCGACCAGCGTCGTGCCCACTGGAATCGCAAGGCGACTCAGGCCGCAGCAAAAGCACTTTCCCTCGGTAAATCCATCCTCACCGGTCGATCGAAAGGGTTCGTCTACCCGACGGATGCAGACGACGCC
>RDYZ01000307.1 GCA_004293855.1 Oscillatoriales cyanobacterium
CCCTTCACACCTCTTGAGATACCCAAAGGAAGCAAACATGGCAAAACGAATTATCTACAACGAAAACGCACGTCGTGCCTTGGAAAAGGGCATGGATATCCTTGCAGAATCGGTTGCAGTGACCCTCGGCCCGAAAGGTCGTAACGTTGTCCTCGAGAAAAAATTTGGCGCACCCCAAATCGTCAACGACGGGATCACGATCGCCAAAGAAATCGAACTGGAAGACAACATCGAAAACACGGGTGTTGCGCTGATTCGTCAGGCGGCCTCGAAAACCAACGATGCAGCCGGTGACGGTACGACGACCGCAACTGTCCTGGCTCACGCCATGGTCAAGGAAGGTCTGCGTAACGTCGCAGCGGGTGCAAACCCAATCCTGCTGAAACGCGGTATTGATAAGGCGACAGCGTTCCTGGTTGAAAAAATCAAGGGTTACGCTCGTGAAGTGGGCGATTCGACGGCGATCGCGCAAGTCGGTGCAATTTCTGCCGGTAACGACGATGAAGTCGGCCAAATGATCGCCGATGCCATGGATAAGGTCGGTAAAGAGGGTGTGATCTCCCTCGAAGAAGGCAAGTCGATGACGACTGAGCTGGAAATCACCGAAGGGATGCGTTTCGATAAGGGTTATATCTCGCCCTACTTCGCCACGGATACCGAGCGCATGGAGGCTGTCCTTGACGAGCCTTACATCCTGATCACCGATAAGAAAATCAGCCTGGTTCAGGATCTGGTTCCGGTGCTGGAACAAGTGGCTCGATCGGGCAAACCGTTACTGATCCTGTCGGAAGATATTGAAAAAGAAGCGCTCGCTACCCTCGTGGTGAACCGTCTGCGCGGTGTGCTGAATGTTGCAGCCGTGAAAGCTCCGGGCTTTGGCGATCGTCGCAAGCAAATGCTTGAAGACATCGCAGTTCTCACCGGCGGTCAAGTGATCGCCGAAGATGCCGGTCTGAAGCTGGAAACTGCCAAGCTGGAAATGATGGGTACGGCTCGCCGCATCACCATCACCAAGGACAGCACCACGATCGTCGCCGAAGGCAACGAAGCAGGCGTCAAGTCTCGCTGTGAGCAAATCCGTCGTCAGATCGAAGAAACCGATTCGAGCTACGACAAAGAGAAGCTGCAAGAGCGTCTGGCGAAACTGTCCGGCGGTGTTGCCGTCATCAAAGTCGGTGCGGCCACCGAAACCGAGATGAAGGATCGCAAACTGCGTCTGGAAGATGCCATCAACGCGACGAAAGCAGCGGTTGAAGAAGGCATCGTTCCCGGCGGTGGTACGACCCTGGCGCACCTGGCTCCGATGCTGGAAACCTGGGCTAGCGAAAACCTGACCGACGAAGAGCTGACTGGTGCGCAAATCGTGGCACGGGCGCTGACGGCTCCGCTGAAGCGGATTGCGGAAAACGCAGGCCAAAACGGTGCAGTGGTCGCAGAGCGTGTGAAGGAAAAAGACTTCAACGTGGGCTACAACGCAGCGGTCAACGAATACGCAGACATGTTTGAAGCAGGTGTGGTTGACCCGGCGAAAGTGACCCGATCGGCGACCCAAAACGCGGCTTCGATCGCAGGCATGATCCTCACCACCGAATGCATCATCGTCGATCAGCCGGAGTCCAAAGATGGCGCTTCTGCGGGCGGCGGCATGGGCGGCGGCGACTTCGACTACTAAGTCGAGTGAGCTGAGTCGGTCAAGCCGATTAAGCGTCGCGTCAGACCTTTGAGATATTCACAAGCTCAAAGGTCTCAGACACCAACCATTAAATTCAAGGCATTCTCCAGGAATGTTTAACTCCGAGGGATTCGGCGATTGTTTCGCTGAGTCCTTTTTTTTTTTATGCTTATTTCGGAGCGTTAACGTTCAATTGCCGATCGGGGGATAGGCGATCGGTGACAGGACGGACACACAATTGCTACAACCTCGGCGGTCTGCGTCAGTCCCAGGGCAAACGCATACTCCCAATGAATGCCCTCATCCCCCAACCCCTTCTCCCAAAATGGGAGAAGAGGAGCCAGATTTTAAGGATCAAAGTCCCTCTC
>RDYZ01000308.1 GCA_004293855.1 Oscillatoriales cyanobacterium
GCAGCTACGCGGGGCTGAGGTTCTGGTGGCCGATCGTGCTGGTGTGATCGGCTCCGTGGCCTCGAACAATACCAGCTATACCATTTCCAGCATTGTGGATGATGCTGGAGTTAGTGTTACGGGAGCGGTAACCGTTGATTCGTCGGGCAATCTAACCCTCACCTCCAGTGGTGAGATCGCCCTAAACGGTGATGTTTCTCTGCTAGAAGTGACGATCGTGGCTGGGGGAAATTCAAGCAAGATTCGGATTTACGACTCGATCGCCGACGCCCTGACCGACACCGTGATCGGTGATGAAACCGATACCAGTGTCGGCGGTGGTGAAGATACGATCGCCGTGGCAGCGGGAACCTATGACGAGTCCTTGACGATCGGGACATCTGTTAAGCTCAAGGGGGCAAACGCGGATCTGGTCAGCACAAACACGACGCGATCGAGCGATAACGAAGCGCAAATCACCGGAAACATCACGATTTCCACCTCCGATGTCACCTTCTCTGGCTTTCAGCTCACCACCGGCTCGATTAATGCCTCTGGAGCCGGAGCCAACTTGGTGATCAGCAACAATATTTTGGACAACGGCAATATTGATGCTCGCCTCGATACCGATGCCGCCAGTGTCGAGATCTCCGGGAACTCGATCGGGGTGAATGGTTTTGGGATTGCCGTACGCAATGCCACCAGTGGCAAAATCGAGAAAAATAACATCATCATCAGTGGCAGCACCACCACCAATGATGCGATCCGTGTGGATTCGATTACTGGCATGACGATCGCTGACAACGTGTTGATCATGCCAAACCAAGGCGGCTCCGGCATTGAATTGGGCGGCTCAGCAACGACGGGCGGACCTTCAACCAATGTGACGCTGCGGAACAATCGCATTACCGGTGTTTCCGGAGCCGGAACCGCCAATCAAGACGGCGGCATCACCCTCCGGGATGGCAACTTTACCGGGCTGACCATTTCCGGTAACCAGGTCTCGGGCTACAGTGCCGCTGCCACCACCGGCTCACTGCTCATTGTGGCAGGAACCCCCATCACGGCGACGAATGTCAGCATTACGGGCAACAGCTTTGCCGATGATGGAACGGGCGTTTCGATTTACAGCGCGACCGCCAGCGGTGAAACACCGACCTTGAATGTAGCGGGTAACTTCACCGATACTGCCAAGACCACAGCGTTAACGGCGAGTAATGTGGCTTCGGCAGGAAATACGAATTTCCTGTTTAGCTAACCGGCGGGTGAACCCAGCCCATGAGCTAGGGGGGAGATGCGGTCAGGGTGTTGGGGGTGATGGTGGGGATTGGTCTGTTCGCAACCCCCAACATCACCCCGGTCTGGCTCCCCTTCTCCCGTTTTGGGAGAAGCGGCGCACTGAGCTGGCCGAAGTGGGGCTGGGGGATGAAGGCATGGTCAGCTTCAAGGGAAACCCCACAGCATCTAGATCTCAGCTAATTTGCTTAACCCGAACTCACGTTAATTACGCTTAGGGAGTGACGATCGACAAACCCAGAACATCCTGATCCGTGAGCGAGACGACGCCATTAAAGATCGCGATCGTCTCTCCCTGAATGGCCAGTTGTGTATTACCTGCGATCGGGCTGAACACCAGATCCGCAAACGTCACCTCACCCGAAAAACCGACCAATTCCAGCGAATCCTCACCTGCAATAAAGTCGGCAATCACATCCAGTCCAGCACTGGGACGCAGTTGAAATACATCCGCTCCAGCTTGACCAATCAAAATGTCCTCACCGAGATCGCCGGATAGTGTATCGTTGCCTTCGCCGCCAATTAACTGATCATTCTGCTGACCGCCGTAGATC
>RDYZ01000106.1 GCA_004293855.1 Oscillatoriales cyanobacterium
GATCGCGTCCCGGCCAGCGCGTCCCCATCTCCGTCGCCGCCGACCACACCAAATACAGCACCAAAATCACAACCCCGATCGCAAAGGCGACGAGATCTTTAGACATGGGCTGTAACCGCTGTGGGTTGCGATGTAGGCGCTAATTCCGTTGTGGATTCAGCCGTTACTTGGCTCGCCGGTGTCGCCGGTTCGTAAAGATACTCAAACCAGTTGTTATCGAGATCGCGACCATAGAAGGAGGCCGTACCGTCGCGATGTTCGTGAATCTCGGTAATGTGGATGCCATCGGCTTTGAGTTGCTCAAACGCGGCTTCCATTTCAGCCCGATCGTCAAAGATAAACCCAAAGTGCGGCCCCGCTTGGTCGTAGCTCGGGTGCAGCAGCGCTAAACCATCATTTCCGGCCTTGAGGTAGGCCCAATCGCTATCCTGCCACGCCAATTCGAGGCCAAGATTTTGATAGAACGCGACGGCTTTGGGGATGTCTTCAACGCAAATCGCGACATGGCCTAGGCGTTTAATGTTCATGGTAGAGAAATGGTTGAGGGTTGAGGGAGAACGATCGGTTCTGCGTTCCGATTCCTGGGTTGTACCGGGTGTCGAACCGGTCTTTCCTCTATTTTATGGCGATTGCTTGCGAGAAAAAGACAAAAGTGGAGACCGGTTCGGAGCGCAAACACGTTGTTCCAACGCTGTGCCGTACTCTTCTCTTGGCACAGCTCACAGCGTTTGTGCGCAACATCAGAACATCCCCTGCATCCAGGGGTGAATCGAGCGAATTGGATGGGTGTCGCAGATTTTTAAGGATCGATCGTAATCTCACCCTGTCGCAACACCTCCCACTCCCCGTCCTGCCAACGCACCACGGTCGAAGGTGTCCCGGAGGCTGGCTGTGTGGGCGGCATCTGATCGACCTCATCCAAAACGTACGCCTCGGGAAACGCTGCCGCGATCGCCTGGGGATCAGCCAGGGGCGCTTCACCTGATCGGTTGGCGCTCGTGGTCGCTAACACTCCCGTTGCCCGCAGTAAATCCCGCGTGAGATCACAATTGGGAATACGAATGCCGATCGTGCCGCTGGCGAGGGGGTTCATGGTTGCAGGTACGCGCTCACTCGACGGCAACACCAAGGTCAGCGCCCCCGGCCAATAGCGCGTCGCGATCGTCTGCCATGCGGCCAAGTCCCGATCGTTCCCCACCACGTACGGCCACAGTTGTTCCGGATCGCCACCCATCAAAATCAGCGGCTTATCGGGTTGGCGTTGCTTCAGCTCAAAAATACGATCCGCTGCGTCCGGTCGCGCGGCGAACGCTGACACGGTATCGGTAGGAAAACTAACCACGGCACCGCGTGCCACCGCAGCAATCAAATCCTGACGAGAAACTAGGGGCATAGGAGCAGAATTAAGATCAAAACAAAAACGGACAGGAAAAACGGCCACAACCGCAAGCGACCAAAGAAAAACCTTCAATCCGCGATCGAACTGAAGGTAAATAAACTAGGGCGAAATCTAAAACCGATCAATCTTTAGGGAACCGTTGCCACAATCTGGCCGTATTGCACCGCAACCTCCTCCAAGGCACGGGTCAGGGGTTCACGCCCCTGAAAACCTTCCCAGCGACGGATCACTTTGCTCTGATCAATCAGTAGCAAGGTGGGCAGCGCCGAGAGGCGGTATTCGCTCGCCAGTTGCAGACTGGCATCTGCGTTGATATCGACGAGGCGAATGCGGCCCGCCGCTTGGGCTTCAAACCGTTCAAGCAGCGGATGAATTTGGCGGCAGATCCCGCACCAGGGAGCCCAAAAGTTAACGAGAATCGGACAGTGTGAGGTTAATAGCAGTTGTCTGAAATCATGTTCATTGACCGATGACATCATGAAATTAAAGGGTTATAAATCTTCCCTTTATTCTATGGGATCACGCTACCAGGGGACGCGACTCGTCGCTTGCATTAGCAACGGATGGGCCCACCAAAACCCTAGGACAAATGCCGTTACTCCCACATAGGCCGGACGTAGAAATTCTGACCAAACAAGGGTTTGCTGTCCACGGACGATCGCCGCAAACGGAAAAATCGAGGTTCGCGCTTTCACGGCGGCAAACGCATCACCAAAACGCTTTGTCAGGCGTCGATCGCCATGCCACACGGCAAAGGCATGATGCAAGATCAGCCCGATCGACGTGAGCAGCGTAAACGACGTTCCCAGCCACAGGGTATGGGCAATACACCAAATCACCTGACCGACCATTTGCGGATGGCGCGTCACCCGAATGATCCCGGTTTCGTATAGATGCACCTGGGGCTTGGCGACAGCGGCCACCTCGAGCAGATTAAAGGTGGCAGGATAGAGAAAGAGAAAGGAGACAAACGATGCAATCCAGACAAAAGGCTGCACCCCCGGCACGCCCTGCACCATCCAAAGCTGGGCTCCATCGTAGCGATGGTTAAAAAAGTAGATGATCAGAACCGTCGCAAAGGGGACACTGACCAGGGCAAACAACACACGGTAAAGCCGAGCGCCAATTTTTGCTTCGCCCCAAGGACGTAGCGCTGCCAGACCGCTATGGGCGATCGCAAAACCGAGGAGTAAACCGGCCATCACAACGTGGCTCGGGGTCAACCAGGTGCTCATGATAAAAATTCAGCTTGTCCCATCTTCTCAGTTCTTCACAATACCGGAGATCGAGACGCACCGCTTTAAAATGAGGGGCTAGGCACTGTACGAGCTGGCTCTGTTGCGGCTGGGCGATCACGTTGATCCCGTCCGTCACAATCCAGCACGTTACAGTCGCCACCTGTTACAACACTTCCAATAAAAATCTGTCATTATGCCAAACCTCAACACGGCCAGCACCAGTGCTAGCACCTACGATAACCGCATGTTTGTCTACGAAGTCGAAGGACTCGGTAACAAATCCGTTGCCGGTGTTAACGCAGACGCAACCCGTAAAGTGGGCCGATCGTTCATCTCGGTTTCCTACAGCCGGATGAATCAAGAGATGCAGCGCATCCTACGTCTCGGAGGCAAAATCGTTGCGATTCACCCCGCTGAGTCCTTCGCCGCCCCTGGTGACGCCTAACCGCTATCGCGTCCCCTAGGGCCTGTCATCCATTCATCGTCCCATCCTGATCGGGGAAGCTGTGGACCACCCGACCCCACCCAAAACTTGGGGCTCGACCCCTGGCTCGGTCAGCGATAGAACGTTAATGGATGACAGACCCTGGAGCACACGCGCCAACGGCTGGTGTTGGGATCGATCGGGAAGTCATCCTCAAAAAAACTTCCCGCGATCGCCCCCAACCCAAATCAATGCGATCGCCTGACGATCGCCCCAACTTGGTTATTCATACACACGCCTTTAGAATAAGTGACTGTAAGCTGCGCTGGCGTAAGGCCACACAGAACCAGACTCCAAGATTACCGCCCACTCGGAATCATCGCAGCGAACAGTTAACTAGGGCTCTGATAAAAACTGCATATGTATTACTCCAACGCCGTCGGTGTCGGTACAACGACCTACGGTAGCCGCCTCTTTGTCTACGAAGTCGAAGGTCTCGGTAACAAATCTGTTGCTGGTGCTGATGCTTCCAAAACTCGGAAAAGTGGTCGTACCTTCGTTACCGTCGCTTACAACCGCATGAACCAAGAGATGAAGCGTATTGCGAGTCTCGGTGGCAAAATTGTCGGTATCTACCCTGCGGGCACAGAACCCGCTATGGCCGCCGTCACCTCCGATGCACCCAGCAATCCGCCTGCTCCTGAACCGGCTGCGGCTCCTGCGACGAAGAAAAAAGACGACAACATTCCCGTCAACATCTACCGTCCGAAAGATCCCTACATCGGCCAATGCCTCAGCAACGAAGAACTCGTTGCTGAAGGTGGCACCGGTCGCGTTCGTCACCTGAAATTTGATATCTCGGGTGGAGATCTCAAGTACGTTGAAGGTCAGAGCATCGGTATCATTCCCCCAGGCACCGACGACAAAGGCAAACCCCATAAGCTCCGCCTTTACTCGATCGCCTCAACCCGCCACGGTGATGATGTCGACGACAAAACCGTCTCCCTCTGCGTTCGTGAACTGGAATACAAAAACGAAGCAGGCGAAACCATCTACGGCACGTGCTCACGCTTTCTCTGTGAACTCAACCCCGGTGATGACGTCGCGATTACCGGTCCCGTCGGTAAAGAAATGCTTCTCCCGCCGGACGAAGACGCCAACATCATCATGATGGCTACCGGAACCGGTATTGCTCCCTTCCGTGCTTACCTCTGGCGTATGTTCAAAGAGCAACACGAAGACTACAAATTCAAGGGTCTCGCGTGGCTGTTCTTTGGTATTCCCTATTCCGCCAATATCCTGTACCGCGAAGAGCTTGAGCAGCTACAGCGTGATTTCCCGGATAATTTCCGCCTCACCTACGCCATCAGTCGCGAGCAACAAAATGCCGACGGTGGCAAAATGTACCTGCAAAATCGCATCCAAGAAAACGCGGATGAGATTTGGAACCTACTCCAAAACGAGAAGACCCATGCGTACATGTGCGGTCTGCGCGGCATGGAAGGTGGCATTGACGAAGGTCTAAGCAGTGCAGCCGAAAAGCAAGGTGCAAACTGGTCTGAGTTCCAAAAACAACTCAAAAAAGCACACCGTTGGCACGTCGAAACCTACTAAATTTCTTAAGACTTGAGAGGGTTTTGAGTTGAATCAAAGCCGGAATTGCTCAAGTTAAGGTTTCGGTGATTTACCTCACGAATACTTCTCCGATCGCCTCAACGAAAGAGGACATTGCTAAATATGCAATGTCCTCTTTCTTTTGTCTAAAAAGTATCGAAATAGGTGCATCGATCGAACTTACACCCATCGCATCGAGGCCGAAGAATTGCGATCAACTTGACGCAATGCGTTACAAATGGTAACATTACGAAAAACATCAGTATTTAACTATAAGGTAAAAACGCCCGTGTTGTTGATTGCTACCTTTACGTAATTTCTAGTTTCAGTCGGTTCTCAAATTATTTTAGAAAAGCCCTAAATCCTTTGCGGAAATGAGCAAAACCTTAAAAAAAGGAAAGGAAACGATCCTCGTCGTCGATGACGATCGTGCCGTCTGTCAAATGCTCGAAATCCGCTTGCCGATGGCGGGCTATAGTGCGTTGACAGCCCATGACGGTGCGACAGCCTTAGAGATGGCTGAGCATAAAACACCTGACCTCGTTGTTCTCGATGTGATGTTGCCGGACATGAGTGGCTATGAGGTGTGTCGCCAATTGCGCGATCGCCACCGTATCCCCATCATCATGTTGTCGGCACTTTCGGAAATCAAAGAGCGAATTATGGGGCTAGAAGCAGGGGCAGATGATTACATCACCAAACCATTCTCGCCGCGTGAGCTAGAGGCTCGGATCGCCACTATTTTACGCCGCACAAAGGATGCCTCCTCCCTGTCTAGTACTCCGCCGGGAACGATGCGTGTGGGTCAACTACAAATCGATACCAATCGTCAGCAGGTTTATAAAAATGACACCAGGATTTGGTTGACGTATACCGAGTTTAAGTTGCTTGAATTGTTATTTGAGCAAGCGGGCGAGGCGGTATCTCGGGCCGATATTCTGGAGCAATTGTGGGGATATGCACCGAGTCGTCAGTCTGATTTACGGGTGATTGATGTGTATGTGGCTCGTCTCCGATCGAAGATTGAAGATGACCCGAAAAACCCAGAATTAATTATTACAATTCGTGGGTTTGGCTATGTGGCTCAACGCTACACCAAACTTCAGGAAGCGATGGGTGCTTAGGACTAGAAAATTCTCGATTTGCTGTTGTGGATTTGATTTTCTAGGTATTGCCTAAACGGTGTAAAACCGCAAGCTCTGGCATACGTGATGTCACGGTATAAAAGACTGTTGATCGTTTCGGATCGGCAGTCTTTTTTGCTGAAATTCTTGGGGTTTAAGGGTTGAAAAATGATCATCCCAAATCCAGTTTAGTGAGTAGCACAATTACAGTCCGTTCAATCATTTTCAGAACCGATCGAGAGCGTTGAGCAGAGTCGTTGGCGTAGCCTTCGCACAGCGAATAACGCGGTTTTTGAGCCAATAGAATAGAGTCAATCGGTCTCGTTTTTTATTGAACTGACTATACGTTGATCGTTTTTAGTGGACACCCGCACTATTCGCTTGGCTCAGAACTATCCACCAGGCGGATAAACACGTCATAGCGCGATCGCCGTTCGTCTTGAATGCCACCGGTCACAGCAATACTTTCGATCGCCCGAATGATCGCGTCCTGGTCTGCGGGTAAGCGTAGCGAACCCAACCCCCCGGAGGCCAAGAGCGTGGCGACGTCTAGATAGAAAAATCCATTGCGATTGGCCAATCCCTGACTGGGTAAGGCGGCACGAAAGCGATCGCTATCCACCAGTGGCACTTCGACCCCACCGACGAAGGTATCCGAGACCACAGCTCCCACGCTAAAAAAGGCCATGGTTCGGGTTAACCAACCATGTTCGACGGTCAAACCCTGTTGTCGCATGGTCCACCGTAAGACGGTACGATCGCCCACCTTGGCCGGTTCGACCTCAATCCCGTACCGATCGCGGACGGTGCGATCGAGCTTCTCGAAAAAGTTATCAGCAGGTTTCGGGTCGGTGGTATCGACGAAAGCGGTCACCCCCAAGGGTAGGGTGGATTGTGTGCTGGCGGCAGGGATGGCCGCGAGGGCAAATTCGCCTGTGGTCCAGGCGATGATGTCATTTTCGAGGTCGAGATTGAGCGTGGAACTCAGGGCGCTGCGGAGCCATTGGGGATCGATCGGTAGGAGCGCGTTCACCTGGGAGTCGCGCAGGTAGTCGCGCCAAATTTGGGGGAAATCCAAACCGACGATCGCAGCCACGGCAAAGTCGGGGATAACTTCTGCGATTTTGGGTGTCGGAACGTTGCGATCGTAGCGGCGATCGGACGACGGAGCGAGCCAGGAAAGACCATTAAGCTCGATGCCATCCTCCGCCAGAAACAGGGTCACCATCGATCCCTGGGTGCGGACCGGCGGTCGATCGATCGACTCCACCCGCCCGACGGACTGACTCGCCAGAAATTCTGACGCACTCTCCACATTGAAATACAGCGCAGCCACGCTCTCAGACCCGGACAGGAGATCCCAGGCACTGCTGTAGCCTTCCACCTGGGCGATCGTCTTTTGGCTGAGATAGGCATCAATGGTGCGATCAATGGCCGTGCGATCGGGACTGATGATCGCCATTTGTTCAATCTGAACCACAGAAAACCTGTCCGAATCGGCGATCGTCAGTCCTTTATACTCCCGTTCTTTCCAAGCCCCTGCCACGGCGGACGATTGCTCTAACGCCTTGCGAGCCCGACGCGGATTTTCCACCGGCAGGAAAAAGACGGGGGCGTACCCGGTCGAAACCGCTTCGGGAGCCATGTCGTTCGAGACATTGCGCGGCGGCAACATCGCGATAAACAGCCGATCGCCCAGCCAGGGCCGCACATCGCGATCGAACTCTAAGCCCGTCATCTCGGCCAAACCTGTGGCCGCTTGGCTTAGTTTATCGAGGGTTACGGCTTGGCTGTCGGCGGTTCCATAATCAAGTACTTGTTGCCAGTCATCCTCAGCCACGGAGACCATTGCCGTAACGGTCGCGTCGTCTGGGATGAGCTTAATGATCGTCCGTAGTTCTGAGGTGAGATAGCGCTGAACGAGGCTAACCGCAAACCCACACAGCAACAACAGCAAGAAAAGAGCACCGAGCAGTTCGGGATGATTGCCAATCCAGCGACTAATCCTGCGTTGCAGTGGAACTCGATCGGGTTGATTGCTCATCGGAGGCGGTGTATGGGTCAGAGAAAGGAGAAACACAAAGCAAAGGTAGCGATCGTGCGGTCTATCCGTCAACGCTTCTGGGCGCCGTTGACCGTGCGGATGCAGGACGAAGGCTCGGATACTGTATCACCGTTAATCCCCACGAATCACCCTGCCAAACAACAACCCGTCACGTGATTGCAAGTCTCGCAGAGAAAAGCATTCAGGCGACGGGCCGTTGCGTATATATGTGCCGGTCAGAATTATAAAAACTGCGATCGGCGGTGTTTAAAAGGGCTTTGAAATCAACCCGATGGGCTGACTTGGAAAATAAGGTATCGCACTGAGGTAGCTTTGGCTACCGTCAATAGATTTTTTTTATATTTACAGATAG
>RDYZ01000381.1 GCA_004293855.1 Oscillatoriales cyanobacterium
ATGGACTACGTTACCGCCGCCCGCGCTCTTGGAGCCACGCCCCTACGTCTGATTTTTGTCCACATTTTGCCCAACGTCATCGGTACGGTTATCGTTGCCGCAACCCTGGGTGTGGGGAGCGCGATCGTCACCGAATCCACCCTCAGCTTCCTCGGCCTCGGTTTCCCGCCCGACGTCCCCACCTGGGGGCGGATGCTCTACGATGCCCAAAACCACATCACCACGGCCCCCTATCAAGCCCTCTTTCCTGGCCTTGCGATCTTCCTGACGGTTCTGAGTATCAACTACATCGGCGACGGCCTCCGCGATGCCTTCGATCCCAAATCCTCGCTCCCCAAATCCTAGGAACCATCATCAACTAAATGTCGTGGGAACGATGCGTTTTTCGAGGTTCCCTAATCGCCCTAGGTAAAATGGTGTGTAGATCCAGCACCAGAGGCGTTCCCCCCATGAAACCACCGATCGCCACAACCCACACGCTCCATATCCCCGCCACCCTCAAATTCCAGGTCACCCCCGAGCAATTCGCCGCGATCGCGATCCATAACCGCGACCTACGCCTCGAACGCACCGCCACCGGAGAACTCATCGTGAACCCACCCACCGGCTGGGAAACCGGCGAACGCAATATCAACATCAGCGGTCAGCTCTATCGCTGGTACGAAGACCACAACAACCCCGGTAAAGTTTTCGACTCCTCTACCGGCTTCACCTTGCCCAATGGTGCGATCCTGTCTCCCGACGCCTCCTGGGTCAGCCGCGATCGCTGGGACGCCCTCACCGAGGCACAGCGCGAAACCTTCCCCCACATTTGCCCGGACTTCGTGGTCGAACTCCGCTCCAAATCCGACGCCCTCAAGCTCACCCAGGCCAAAATGCAGGAATATCTTGCGAACGGAGCGCGACTCGGATGGCTGATCGACCCGAAACGTCAGGTCGTAGAAATCTATCGCACCAGCGGAACACCCGAAACGCGATCGCGTCCGGCCAGCCTGTCCGGCGAAGACGTATTGCCGGAATTCATCCTCAAGCTCGATCGCATTTGGCCATAGTTAGCATCAGCGGCAGGGTGCAGTGGCAAGACAACTGGTATTTCTCCTAATCATTGAAATCCCGTCGTAACGCACCGCGATCGATGTTGCTAAAACCTTCAGCGCGTTACGGCGGCGTCTAACAGGCCCTACACATACGCGCTCTAGGAAAACAAACCCCGCTTGCCATTCGGCATAATCGTCCGCCAATTCGTCTTCGCCTGGGCAAGCTGTTCCGGCGTCACCCGCGCCCCGGTCAGGTTCGCCCCGCTCAGATTTGCCCCGTTTAAATTGGCATAGCTCAGATGGGCCGAACTCAGATTTGCCCCGCGTAAATCCGCCCCTGCCAGATTGGCATAGCTCAAAAACGCCCCGGTTAAATTCGCATCGCGAAAATTCGCTTGGGATAAACCCGCTTGACTGAGATCTGCGCGATATAAGTTGGTGCTGCTCAGGTTCGTCCGAATTAACTTCGATTCATTGAAATTAATTTCCGAGAGATCAATGCCGTGAAGATCCGCACCACTGAGATTACAACTGGCAAAATCCCGATGACCTTGGCTGTAGGCACGACAGAGCGATCGCACCGTGACCCGCTCCTCATCATAGGTTTTCACAAAACTGGTGCGTGAGCTAGAGGACGGCGCATGGAAGCGAGCGGCGGCGAGATTTGAAACATCCAGCGGCGGCATATCGTCACTCTCATCGACAGAGGCATCACTATTTTGCTCGGCGTGCAGTTGCTCTAAAGGTTTCCACTTCCTGGCGGGACTGGCGGAGGGGG
>RDYZ01000107.1 GCA_004293855.1 Oscillatoriales cyanobacterium
CCTTCGCTGAGAAAAAGCCTTCTCTCAATCTTCAGAAGTCTGATATTGAGGCTCTTGCTCTCTCACACTCTCTTCTCTAGCCCGTCGAACTCACGTCATTTTTGGTACTACAGGTATGGGTATCCATGATTTTGGTGATGGTAATGGCGCGGTTCCGTTCAACTTTGTGAGTACTAATTGGCAGAGTGAAGATCCAGATCCACTAGTTGTTACGGAGGGATTTATTCTCGGTGGAATGAACCGTCTGATTGCTCATATGAATAATACCGGAGTATCTAACCCGGCTGCACCTGCTACAAATACAGGACTGGAAACCGCAATGTATGTAGACGGCAAAGTTACCTATTCTGTAACGCCAGACGAAACAAAAGTACCAGAACCTGGATTAGCTTTGTCTCTTGGCTTATTCGGTTTAGCCTCAATCCGAAAGAAATGCATTAATAAAGACTAAAACTCTTGTATTTTTCCTATGCTTTGAATAGGTTAAAGCATCCTTGATGTTTTGAACTGTGTTTCCCAAATGTTAGAAGTAGGGTGGGCAATGCCCACCCTATTTCAGCGATTAACCGCCGTAATTCCAACCCGTGCTAGCCAGATCGAGAATCTCGCCCTCCCGGTGCAGACCCGCGCCGATCACCTCACCGACAAACACCGTATGGTCACCGTGCGCCACCGTGCCGACCACCTTACATTCCACATAACCCAGGGAATCCTTGACGATCGGACAGCCCGTTTCCTCGCCGATATAGGATTCGACATTCTCAAACTTGTCCGCCACCAAACGCTGCGGCTTGAAAAACTGAGCTGCAATCTCTTTTTGTCCCGCCTCCAGGAAACTCAGGGCAAAGACCCCGCTTTCCTGAATAAGCGTATGGGAACCGCTATCGCTACGCACGCAGTTGACCACCAGCGGCGGCTCAAACGATGCTTGCATCACCCAACTCGCCGTAAAGCCGTTGAGATCCATACCGGAGGCATTGCGTACGCCACAAACGTAGAGGGCGTGGGGAATTTTACGTAACAGTGTTTTTTTTGCGTCGAGGTCGAGCATGGTTAAAGCTGAAAGCGCTAGCAAGTGGGGTTAACAATGCCACCGAGGCGATCGCCATCATGGCGGCCTGTTCATCGTGCAACGCTGCGTAATCTCCCGGCAAGACCAAACAACCGAATATCAGGAGGTTTTTCGCTTCGATTTCGCTTGACGCTTCGACTTGGATACCTGCGAGGTCAATTTTGCAAGACCGCCAAGCCCCGTACGCTTTTTCTTCGCTGGGGTTGGTCGCACGGTGGGATGTTCGGGATCATGCTTGGTTTTGAAAAAATCGGGAATCGCGATCGAGCCGACCCCGGTTGCGTGCTGGCGTTTTTGTTTGTAGAGCGCATCAAGGCGGCGTAGATCCTGAGCCACGACGCGCAGCAACTCCCGGTTATGGGGATCGGCGCGATAGGCTTTGGTGAGATAGGTTCGCGCTTTCGAGAGCTGCGATCGCTCCAGATAATACCGTCCAAAACATTGATAGGTCACCGCTTTCCATTGCCGCACCTCCGGGTCGTGGTGCAACCGTTCCGCCAACCCTTCGACCAGGGCGATCGCGCGGGGGAAACGTTCGCTCGCGAGCAGTTCCTGAAGCGAGGTGTAGACGTTGTGCTTGAGCTGACGATCGAGGTCAGACAGGGGCGGCTCCACCGTGGGCGGTGATGCGGTGGTGGGTTCTGGGCTGAAGGGCGGATCGGTGGGACGAGGCGGGGAGGAAGCGGGCGCGGTGGTTGATGGCGTGGGTGGCGAGGCCGGTGACGCGGTAGGTGGGGTGCGAAACGGCGCAGTAGACGGAACCACCACGGGAGGTGTCGAGACGGCTGGCACGATCGCACAGAGTGTCGTGTAAGCCGTCTGGAGTTCGATGAAGCGATCGTGAGCGCTGCTATGGTCGTTCAGATCCGGATGCCAGCAGCGAGCAAGGCGTCGGTAGGCGGCCTTGACGTCTGTAAGGGTGGCTCCTCGATCGAGTTCGAGCAGTCGGTAGCAGTCTCCGACATTCATAGACAGCGTTCAACGATAGTCCGTGGATAGTAACTCAGAGTTCTAAAACTTTGAGAAAAACCGATCAAACAACAAATAAAACAATAGAGGCGCTAGGAACAACGCCTCTAAAGAATAGATTAGAGATTGCAGCGATCCCGTACGAGATCAAAATCTCTAAGCTTCGAGATCGCGATCTTCGAGAACTTTATCAATCAGACCGTACTCCAGCGCCTCCTGGGGCGACATGAAGTAATCGCGATCCATATCCTTCTCAATCTTTTCCAACGGTTTACCGGTGTTATCCGCATAGATCTGATTGAGCTGACGACGCACCCGCAGGATTTCCGTCGCCTCGATTTGAATGTCGCTGGCCTGACCACGTGCGCCGCCGGACGGCTGGTGAATCATGATCCGCGAGTGGGGCAGCGCGAGACGCTTACCGGGAGTCCCTGCCGCGAGCAGGAACGACCCCATCGACGCGGCGAGACCGACGCAAATCGTCACCACATCGGCCTTGATGTGCTGCATCGTGTCGTAGATCGCCATCCCCGCCGTGACCATGCCGCCGGGAGAGTTGATGTAGATCATGATGTCTTTGTCGGCATCTTCCGAGGCCAGATAGAGCATGATCGCAATGACTTCATTGGCTAGCTCATCATCGATTTCGCGACCGATGAAGATGATGCGCTCGCGGTAGAGACGATCGTAGATGTTGATCCACTGCGTGTAGGTATCCCCCGGCATTTGGTAGGGGACTTTGGGTACTCCAATCGGCATAGCTTTGGCTTCCTGTGATAACTGAAATAATGGGGCGACGGGTTTGCGACGGGATCAAGGGCGATCGACTAGTGGGGTCAGACGGGGTCAGAATTTGACGGCGTTCGGTGAATTTCGGCAGATCTTGGCCGAACTGGTCAAAAGTTTGCAACATTTGTCCGAAAGTTCGCCCGAAAGTTCATCCAAAGTTCACCCGATTTTGCTTGAGTTCGATCGCCGTTAGACGCTCGCTAACGGCTTCTCAGCGCGGCTGCTGGTCAGAATTTTATCGATTAAACCGTATTCCACCGCTTGTTCGGGCGTCATGTACAGCAGGCGATCCATATCCTTGGCTAGCTTTTCTGGGGTTTGCCCAGTGCAGTGAGACAGGATTTCCAGCATCGACGTTTTGTTGGCGATCACTTCCTTGGCGCGGATTTGGATGTCCGTTGCTTGACCTTGGGCGAAGCTTTTCGGCTGCTGAAGCACGATGCTCGCGTGGGGTAAGCTAGCACGACAGCCTTTCGTACCGGAAGCGAGCAGCATGGCCGCCGTTCCCATCGCGGTTCCAAGACAGATCGTATGCACGGGTGGCTTGATGTAGCGCAGCGTGTCGCAGATGGCGAAGGCTTCGGTTTCAAAGCCGATCGGGTTGCCGCCGTAGTCGGATGTACCGGTGGAATTGATGTAAATCTTGATCGGTTTATCGGGATCGTCGTACTGCAAAAACAGCAGTTGCGCGATGATCAGCTCGGTCACCTGGGGGACGAGGGGCAAGCCGAGATAGACGATGCGCTCTTTGAGCAGCATCGACGGAAGATCCGGCGGCGGCGTCCGGTTTTGGGGCGCACCGTAGTAGGGAGACTGAACAGCTTGAATCGGTAGCTTCATTTCGCTTCGCTTCTGAGAAATCGCAATGGACAGCGTCGCCTTCGTATGACAATTTCGCCCCACCGACAACGGAGTCTAACCCGAGGGTTGGGGTGCTGTGACAGCGAGACACAGGCGATCGGATGCGACAGACACCGCTGTCTGCCTCAAGCTATCTTAACGTGCTTGGGATCGATGTGTGGGGGGTGGGGACGGCGGTTGGGGGACGGTGTTCGGGGTTGACGCGATCGCATTTCCCTGACCCTGAGTGACCCTAAGTAAGCGCGAGTGACCCCGAGTGACCCGTGGAAATGATCGTCCCTGACTGTTCGGCGAGTCGAGCCGACCTTTACGATGGTGCATAACCCTCAACTTCGGCTCCATCGTGACTGCTTCTTGCTTTAATCTGCTTCAGCATTGGTATCCCGTCGCTCCCCTGGAGGATATCCCGACCGATCGCCCGACGCCGATGGTGATCGCCGGGATCGCGATCGTGATCTGGAAGCCGCGCAAGGGCGATCGCGAGACTGAATTTTGTGCTGCGCTCGATCGTTGTCCGCACCGTCTCGCCCCCCTGAGCGAAGGGCGTCTGGATGACACGAGTGGCGACCTGATGTGTAGCTATCACGGTTGGCAGTTCGATGACGGTGGACGCTGTACCCGCATTCCCCAAGCTGAAAATCCTGAAATTCTCGAAAAGACGCCCGCTCAATTTTGCCTAACCTCGCTACCGGTGCGCGTTGCTCAGGATTTGATCTGGGTCTGGCCGGATGCGGATCATCCCGATTTAGCAGAAACGACGCCGTTGCCCCTATCGCCGCAGCTTGCCCAGCGTGACGCAGCGGGAGCCGATGACCGCGAAATTGCCTGTACCTCGTTCATGCGAGATTTGCCCTACGACTGGCAAACCCTGGTCGAAAATGTCTCCGATCCGAGCCATGTTCACTTTGCCCACCACGGCCTCCAGGGGAATCGCGACACCGCAGGCCCGAATCCGCTCACGATCCATCAATCGACCCCGAACTATATTGAGGCTCGATCGAGTAATGGTTTCCTCACCAGTACCATCAGACTAGAGCCGCCCTGCCGTCTTGAATACACGCTGGAGTTTGCCTCCGGTAATAGCTTGGGACTGACGACCTACAGCATTCCCACAGAGCCCGGAAAGTCGCGCATCGTCGCGCAATTCTCGCGTAACTTTGCCCAAAACCTGGCACGCCTGACACCGCGCTGGTGGGAACACACGAAGCTCCGCAATACTGTGCTGGATAGTGACATGGTGTTTTTGTACTACCAGGAGCGTTTGATGCGTGGCTATTCGGCGGAGGCGTGGAAATCGGTTTATACGATGCCGACGGGTTCCGATCGCCTGGTGATTGAGTTTCGTCGCTGGTTTGATGCCCATGCGGATGAACGGTTGCGATCGCTGACCACCGATGCGCCGATCGCGCCGGAGCCGCTGTCACGTCAGGAGTTGCTCGATCGTTATCATCAACACACAGAAATTTGCAGCAGTTGCCGCGCGGCGCTCGATCGCGTGCAGTGGGGACAGCGGGCGGCGCTGCTGGTGCTGGCGTTGATGTTGACGGTGGCGGCGACGGCGTCCGAGGCGATCGGGGTTGCAGGACGTGGGGCGGCATTTGGGATCGCGATCGTGGCGATCGCGGCCTATGGCGGGCTGAAATATTGGCTAGAACCGCGTTTTTATTTTGTCGATTACCGTCATCCCGACCATTAGGACTCACCCATCATGCACCGCTCCTTTCTGTCCCACGACTCACTCCCCACGCGATCGATGCAGCATTCCCACACGACCCAAAAACTGGATCAACCAACTCGCCAAATAACGGTTTTGTTCACCCAATATCTCGCGCGATTTAGCCTCCTGGGACTGTTGCTCACTCTGAGCGCCTGCGATGGAAGTCCTCCGTCTTCTCAAACCCAGTCATCTACGACCCAGCCTGAAGTTGTGAGTGAGGAAACGGCCACACCCTCCACCCGCGATCGCACCACAGGTTCGATCGCCATCGCTTCGGAAGTTCGACCCGAACAGCCCATTGCCCTATCGATCCCGATCGACTGTCAGCTTGGGGATGACTGCTTTGTTCTGCTTTATCCGGATACCGATCCCGGTAGCGGCATTCGCGATTCCGGCTGCGGCCAACAAACCTACGACACCCACCAAGGCACGGACTTCGCGGTTTCCAGTCTGGCGGATCTCGATCGCGGCGTGAACGTTCTCGCTTCGGCGGACGGTACGGTTTTACGGTTACGCGACGGTGTTCCCGATCGCCGGTTACGCACGACCGCAGAGATCGAGGCGATCGCCGAGCAGGGCATCGAGTGCGGCAACGGGATCGTCATCGACCACGGTAACGGCTGGACGGGTCAGTATTGCCACCTGGCACAGGGCAGCGTCGCCGTGCGTGAGGGCGATCGGGTGCAGCGTGGCGATGTTCTCGGGCGGGTGGGCGTCTCGGGAAAAACCACCTTTCCCCACGTACATTTAACCCTGCGCTACAACGACGAGGTGATCGATCCCTACTCGGGTCAACCGGCAGCGGCGGGCTGCACGGTTGATCGTCAGCCGCTCTGGAGTGAGGCGCAACCCTATACGCCGTCGGGGATTGTGCGAATTGGCTTTGCCGATCGACCACCGACGATCGATGGACTCTGGGATGGCGAATTTACTGCGCCACAAATTGACACCAAGGCCGAAGTATTGCTGTTTTGGGCGCATTACTACGGCGTGAAAGCGGGCGATATTGAGCGTTATCGTCTGGTGGACGCAGCGGGTCGGGTGGTGACGGAATATGAGCAGGAGATTAAGGCGAATCAGGTGAACGGGATGAGCTACGTCGGCAAGCGCAACACGCCGCAAAATCCGATCGTGCCGGGGATTTGGCGCGGCGAATATAGCCTGGTGCGCGATGGTCAAACGATCGCCCGTGAGCAGGCGGAAATCACCGTGCGATCGGCCAATTAGTCGGTTAACCAATTCACGTGAGTCTGGGTTAACGTCGCTGACGACGCGCCTCAAAGAGCAACAACGACGCCGCGATCGCCACGTTCAGCGACTCCACCCCAGCCTCGATCGGAATACTCACGCTTGTATCCGCCGCCGCCGCCAACGCCGGATCAAGCCCTGCCCCTTCGCTACCCAATAAAATTAGCGACGGTTGCCGCCAATCGTAATCCCAATAGCTCTGATCCGCGAACATCTGCGTCGCCACCACCCGAATCCCCGCCGCTTGCGCCGTTGCGATCGTCGCGCTCAAATCCTGCCCCGTCGCCATCGGCAAGCGAAACCACGCACCCGCCGACGCGCGAAGCACTTTCGGATTATCAAGATCCACGCAATTTTGACTCAGCCATAGCCCCGCCGCCCCTGCACCCACCGCCGATCGCAAAATCGTCCCCACATTGCCGGGATCTTGGATCGTATCCAGGGCAAGGCCGATGCCATCGAAGGGCAAAGCGGGGGGGAGATTGCCCGATCGCGGTGCGGTGGCGATGATGCCGTCGGGGTTGTTCGTTGTTGCGATCGAGGCCAGCACCTCGTCGTTCACCCACTCGAAGCGATCGGCGTATCGACCCAGGCGATCAGCCAGTTCGGGATAGCGATCGCCCCAGGCTTCCGTGGCGCAAACGGTATCGATCGGATAATTGGCGCGATGGGCTTCTTCGATCGCGTGGGTTCCTTCCAGTAACAGGCGATCGGTTTGGTGGCGATACTTGGCTTTTTGGAGTTTACGCAGATCTTTGAT
This sequence comes from Oscillatoriales cyanobacterium, assembly GCA_004293855.1. Taxonomy (GTDB): domain Bacteria; phylum Cyanobacteriota; class Cyanobacteriia; order Cyanobacteriales; family Geitlerinemataceae; genus RDYZ01. The sequence goes on from RDYZ01000107.1 coordinate 7,417, forward strand.
CAGCGAATTTTGCAGGCTGGTGAGCATGGAGGGTAATGACGGGGTGATGGTGGAATAACGGTGAAATAACCGACAAAACGGGATCTGGGATCGAGAAATCGCCTAAATCCCGTGGCTTTTGCCGATGACCCAATGGCGACGAAAGAAGCGCGACAAGGACGACTCGGACAGCGAGAGATAAATCGGGCGACCGTGGGGGCAGGTGTGCGGATTGCGGGTGCGTTGCCAATCGTTGAGCAGGGCTTGCATTTGCGGCAGGGTGAGCGGTGTGCCATTGCGGATCGCACTGCGGCAGGCGGTCGCCACGATCGCCGCCTCGAGGTCGCCTTGACTTAACTCGATAATCGCATCCGCGAGGTCAAGCACCCCGCGATCGGGCCAAGCCTGGGCGAAATCAGTCTTGAAGGACGCGGTCGAGGATTCTCCAAGGTTTTCATGATCGCTGAAATTCCTGTGATCCCCGTGATCCGTGCGATGCATGGAATCCTGGTGATCGGTAGGTTCGGATGAAGTCGGTCGATCCGCCCGATACCAGTGATGCAACAGCGCCGGAATCTGTCGCACAGCCCACGACGTGTCGCCGAACGCCTCCGTTTCGATCCCGATCGCCCGTAAATTTTCCACCTGATGGGGACGCAAACCATTCACGATCACCGGTGGCTCCAAATCCACCAGTCGCCAGCGATCGCGTAACTGTTCATACAAAACCCGTTCATGGGC
>RDYZ01000382.1 GCA_004293855.1 Oscillatoriales cyanobacterium
ATCAAAATGCTCACCGATCGCCTTGATCGTCTCGCGACACTCGGTTAATTTCAGATCAATTTCACCCGCTTCAAGTTTTAAGAAAGCTTGTAGGTGTGACTTCAGGTCAAATCCATTCGACCAGAACGCAGCAAGATGGGGGGGCTGGGGAGCAACTAACATAAAAACAATCAAGAATAGACTGAATCGAAATCACCTAGAATCGGAAATAAATGCTCTAATCAATCATCTCCGCAATTAAAGTTATTTTACATTCACAATGATTGGCATTCTAGTCGTGCCATCATACTACATTTAGAGCTTTTTTAATGGGTCATAATACTGTAAATTTTTATCATTAACCGCTAACCGTTCAGGCCATTTAAGCTGATCTCATGATGTTTAGGGCTGTGGTTAGATCCGTTCTAACTCGCTGAACTTCTCATCAGCACCAATGCCTCGATTTTCTCCTGTTCTTAGCTTTAATCAAAGACATCCTTTTAAGCATGATTCAATCTAGCCAATCCATATCCTCTTCTTCTCAGAACAATCCCGATCGCCAGGAGGCCAAAACGATCCGGGTTGCACTACCGGCCAACCCCTACGATATTCGTCTGATTGCTGCTGGACTTGATGCGATCGGTTCGCATTTGAGTGTGGCTCAATTGGGCTCCAAACTGGGCAAAAAAATTGCAGTGGTTTCCAATCCTGAAATTTTCAACCTCTATGGCGATCGTGTCCTAGCCTCTCTTGAACAGGCAGGCTTTGAGACACTGTCCTACTGTTTTGAACCGGGTGAAACGCACAAAACGTTTGCCTCCGTACAAGGTTTATTTGATGCCTTGCTTGCCGCACGATTTGAACGATCGTCAACCCTACTGGCGCTGGGTGGTGGCATCGTTGGCGACATGACGGGCTTTGCGGCAGCCACCTGGCTCCGTGGGCTAAATTTTGTGCAAGTGCCGACCTCTTTGCTTGCGATGGTGGATGCATCGGTGGGTGGCAAAACCGGTGTCAATCACCCCCAGGGAAAAAATCTGATTGGTGCGTTCTATCAGCCTAAATTGGTGATGATTGATCCGGACGTGTTGGCGACACTGCCGGAACGGGAGTTTCGCGCGGGCATGGCGGAGGTGATCAAATACGGTGTGATTTGGGATGCGGATCTCTTCGCACAGTTGGAGGCGGCGGATCGACTGGATACGATCGAGGCGATCGATCCGACGTTTTTACTGGATATCCTCGGACGATCGACCCAGGCAAAAGCCGATGTGGTTATCCAGGACGAGAAAGAAGGCGGCCTACGCGCAATCCTCAACTACGGCCACACGATCGGCCATGCCCTAGAAAGCTTGACGGGTTATCGTGCAATCAACCACGGCGAAGCGGTGGCGATCGGCATGGTGGCTGTGGCTCGCATTATGGTGCACATGGGGTTATGGGATGGGGCAACCGAAGCACGTCAGCTTGCCGTGATCCAGAAAGCCGGATTGCCCACAACCCTGCCCGAGGGCGTCCCAGTACGTGAGATTGTGGATCGCCTCAAAACCGATAAAAAGGTCCAGGATGGTCGCGTGCGTTTTATCGTGTCTAAGGCGATCGGCTCTGCGTTTGTGACGGATAGTGTCACGGATGATCTCGTCACCACAGCCCTGGAAACGCTAACGGCGTAGCTGTTCTGGGTCGTGTCATCACTCCCCTTACGGCTGCTTTCCGGCTCAAAATGCAAAAACCGGAATCGGTCACCCTCGGGACTTGATTCTGGTTTTGAGCTGTGGCGGCGTTGATGTCACGACAGAGTGATTCAGTTTACGCTATCGTGAATCGACAGCGAG
>RDYZ01000108.1:0-8132 GCA_004293855.1 Oscillatoriales cyanobacterium
TCGGAGCCCGCCAGTGTGGCGAGTGCGGCCAGTGCTGTAACGAAGTCGGCAGAACCGGCAACCGAAAAAGCCAGCGACGCCTAACGCGCTTCGTGTCAGCGATCGCAGCCCGATCGCAGCCCGATCGCCATCTACCTGTGGTCTGTTTGGGCGAATCTAGTCTCCGCAACCCGTTCGATCAGGACTGACGCGAACGGGTTTTTCACGTCTTGCTAATTCATTCATTGTTAAGTGTCTGTTTTTGCATTGTCTTTGGGGATCACGATGCTTTCGCGTCTTGCAACCGACCGAAAACCGCAGCGTGATGCGCCTTGATGCGATCGATCTCTACGCGATCGATCCCACGATGCGTCCCTCCTGACTTTCTCGACCGTTTAACCGACCGTTCAACACACTGATCCCATGTCTTCCCGATCTGCTTCAAACCCGATTGTTTATCCGCGCCTGATCGTTGGTCTCGGCAACCCTGAGCCGAAATACGATCGCACGCGCCACAATATCGGCTTTGCGGCGATCGATGCCCTGGCTCAGGACTGGTCGGTTAACCTCACGGAAACCAAACGGTTTAAGGGTGAAGTCGCCGAAGTTCGAGCGGGCGGCGAAAAAATTTATTTGCTGAAGCCCTTGACCTATATGAATCGATCGGGCGAATCGATTCAGAGTGTCCTGAGTTGGTACAAGCTTGATCCCGAAAGCGTCATGGTGATTTATGACGATATGGATTTGCCCCTAGGCCGGGTTCGGATTCGCATGTCGGGATCGGCGGGCGGCCATAACGGCGTGAAATCAACGATCGAGCAGCTCGGAACCCAGAAATTCCCCCGCCTGCGCATCGGTATCGGTCGCCCCCGCGTTCAGGCCGCCGGGACGGTGTCCCATGTGTTGGGTAAGTTTTCCCCGGACGAAGCACCGATCGTGGCAGACGTACTGAAACTCACCTTTGATGCGGTGGACTGTAGCCTCAAACGGGGGGTTGAAATGGCAATGAATCGTTACAATAATCGCAATGTTGCACCCGTTCCACCGGTCGAGCTAGACGCTGCCCTGCCGAAATCTGGAACGTCGCCGACCCAAGCCGACGCCTAACGATCCAGGCGGCGGACGTACGGCCTACGAATCCCCGCCCGATCCCCGCCCGATCCCCGTCTGATCGCACCTTGATTACGACTCTCGATTACGACTAATGACATCCCCCCATCGCAACGACATCACCGACGATCGGGGATCACACTTATCTGGGTCTAGAGCATGAAGCTACCGCAAACAAAGGCGTTTCTGCGCGTGACTGATCGCTGCTGGGAACGGGGTTTCCTCGCCGGAGACGTGACGGCGGGATCGTTCTCGTGGCAATTTCAATGGCGGTTTCGTCAGGATTATCTGGCGATCGAGCCATCCCAGGGCCGCGCGTTAATCCAAGAACCCCTCGGACGTTTCCTGGAAAAACAGGATTATCAACTGGAACCCGGTGGCGACTACTCGTTTACCATTCGTGCCGAGTTATAGATCGCAACAAAATCGCGAAACTGCTTGCCTTTCTGTCAAGCCCAGTTTAAAGTTCGCAGCAGAACGTAATATTTAATTTTGTTTTTATACACGTGCTTGCGCTTTGTCGCATAAGTCACGATTTTTTTGTCATTTTGTGGGACAAACGCCAAGATCGACTTAAACTAGTCCCTCATATCAATTTTATTTCGCTTTAATTGACGTCGTTTGATTCGCATCCCGGCTTGAGGTTGTGTGTTGTCGATCGTGGCAGTGTTATCGCTGTCCGGTCGTAATCCGATCGTTCGCCTCACCGAGTGGATGCGTTTTTTAAACTGTGATGGTCTCGTCTGGACATCGTTGAACTTCACTCGAAATTCGGTTCTGCCGTTTTCCTTAAGGGTGTTCTAACGTTGACTATTTCCCGCCCGATCGCTGGCTGTGCCGGTGATACGGGCTTGCCCAAATTGCTCACGGCGATCAAGGTTTACCGACGGGCTCACCTCTGACTGCCTTTTTTGAGTTTTCACCTCTCAACACATCATGGTTCAAACTCCAACCCTACCAACCAGTATCGATGCCACTCGCGCCGACGAACCGGAATTGCAGTCGATCGTCATCCTCGATTTCGGTTCGCAATACTCCGAACTGATCGCCCGACGGATTCGTGAAACTCAGGTCTATTCTGAAGTGTTGCCCTATCGCACCACGGCGGCAGAGCTGCGCGATCGCGCACCCAAAGGCATCATTCTGTCCGGTGGCCCCAATTCTGTTTACGACGACGATGCCCCCCAATGTGATCCCGAGATCTGGAATCTTGGCATTCCGGTTTTGGGAGTCTGTTACGGAATGCAGCTCATGGTCAAACAGCTTGGCGGTGAGGTTGAGCGTGCCAAACTCGCGGAATACGGCAAAGCTGCCATCCATATTGATGATCCCACCGATCTGCTAACGAATGTGGCGGAAGGATCAACGATGTGGATGAGTCATGGGGACTCCGTCACGCGAATGCCGGAGGGCTTTGTTCGTTTGGCGCATACGGACAACACCCCCGATGCCACGATCGCCGATCACGCCCGCAAGCTTTACGGTGTGCAATATCACCCCGAGGTCGTCCACTCCGAAGACGGTCAGGCGCTGATCTGCAATTTTGTCTACCATATCTGCCGCTGTGAACCCACCTGGACCACGGATGCTTTTGTCGATCGTGCGATCACCGATATCCGCCAGCAAGTGGGCGATAAACGGGTTCTGCTCGCGCTCTCGGGCGGGGTTGATTCGTCTACCCTGGCGTTTCTGCTGCACAAGGCGATCGGCGATCAGCTCACCTGCATGTTTATCGACCAAGGCTTCATGCGGAAGTATGAACCGGAACGGCTGGTGAAATTATTTAAAGATGAGTTTGCGATCCCCGTGGAGTACGTCCAAGCTCGCGATCGCTTCCTCGAAAAAATCAAAGGTGTAACCGATCCCGAGGAAAAACGCCGCCGGATTGGTCACGAATTTATCCGAGTCTTTGAGGAAGAATCCACCCGCCTCGGCCCCTTTGACTACCTCGCTCAAGGTACGCTCTACCCCGACGTAATCGAATCGGCCAACACCAACGTTGACCCGAAAACCGGCGAACGGGTTGCGGTCAAAATCAAGAGTCACCACAATGTGGGCGGTTTGCCGAAAGACCTGCAATTTAAACTTGTTGAACCGTTGCGGAAACTGTTCAAAGATGAAGTGCGTAAGGTTGGTCGATCGATCGGCTTACCCGAAGAAATCGTCAACCGTCACCCGTTCCCTGGTCCGGGTTTGGCGATTCGCATCATTGGTGAAGTAACCGCCGAACGTTTAAATATCCTGCGCGATGCCGACCTGATCGTCCGTCAGGAAATTAATCGTCAGGGACTCTATCACCAAGTCTGGCAAGCCTTCGCCGTTCTGCTGCCCATCCGCAGTGTCGGGGTCATGGGCGACCAGCGCACCTATGCCCATCCGATCGTCCTACGCCTAGTGCAGAGTGAAGACGGCATGACCGCCGACTGGGCGCGTTTACCCTACGAGTTTCTCGAAATTGTCTCGAATCGCATTGTGAATGAGGTGAAGGGCGTTAACCGTGTTGTGCTGGATATCACCTCGAAGCCACCCGGCACGATCGAATGGGAATAGTCCTGATCCCAGCGATCTAGATCGGAAATTTCCCTGAAATCTCCTCCGAGAACCCAAGCCATACGAGCCCCAGGGGCCCGTGCTGCAAGTCTGGATTCATGGCTTGTGGTACGGGCCTCTTTGGGTGGTGACGGCTGCCGCGCGATCAAGGTGTTAATGCTGGAGTGGGTATGGAGCCGAGGAGGAGAAACCGGCCATATCACCGGACTTCAAATCCAGAGGCGAGACGATCCGGGATCGATCACAGGGCGATCGGGAAAGCAATGCACCACAGGAAAAATAGTCATCAGGTTACACACGACACAGCGTCGTAGTTTTCCGCTAATATGAACTACGACACCCTGTCGAGACTTAATAAATGAACCTTACCAAGCGTTTCCTCCAAGCTGTATTTGCTGTTGTCTTTGCTGTTAGCACCCTCGTAATTGCTGCCGCTCCGGCTTCCGCAGCATCCTACACGGTCAAAATGGGCGCAGATAACGGTATGCTCGTCTTTGAGCCCAACAATCTCGAAGTCAGCGCAGGAGACACCGTTTCTTGGGCGATCAACAAAATGCCGCCTCATAACGTCGTCTTCGATGATGCCAAAGCTCCCGATGCTGCCTTGGCGAAAGCAATGTCGAACACCAAAATGATGTTCGCAGCAGGCGATACCTACGATGTCACCATCCCCGCTGATGCAACCCCCGGAACCTACACCTACTTCTGCTCGCCCCACCGTGGTGCTGGCATGATCGGTAAACTGACGATTAAGTAGTCCTGAGCGGGTTGACTGGGTTCGCATTGACGAGTCCAGCAGCGGCCAATCTCCCACGTTTCGTTTCAGCTAACGTGTGCGATCGGTCGCCGTAACGTTCAATGGAGTCCAGTCGATCGCTCTTTAACCCGATGTCATTCGTTGCGTCGGGTTTAGTTATGCATAACGATCGGAAAAAGACCCCGAATGATTACCATTCGGGGTCTTTTTTTAGCTCGCATTAAATCAAACCAATGAGCGCCACAGCTAACCGTGACGATCGCCGCGATAGCTCAAGCTCACTATGCGTCTGCGTAAACGCTGACCTTGCGGCGACTGCGATCCTTGTACTCAAACTTCACCACGCCATCGATGAGTGCATACAACGTGTCATCGCTACCGATACCCACATTTTTGCCAGGGTGAACCTGCGTACCCCGTTGACGGATCAGGATGTTGCCAGCCTTGACGACTTCGCCACCGTAACGCTTAACGCCAAGGCGCTTGGAATTAGAATCGCGACCGTTACGAGTACTACCTGTACCTTTCTTATGAGCCATGATGTCCTCTTAAAAAACGAGCCAAAAATGAATAATCCACCCGCAGCAATTGAGCTTCACGAGACGATCAATCGCTGCGGTAGGAGTGAGCCGAAACCTGACGCTATTGTAGCGAGATTGTTCGCTGCAACTCTTCGGCCAGATCGATACTTAAGCGGTGACCGGGGTTTCCGCTGCTGCTAGGGTTTTACCGCCAACCGTGATGCTATCAATGTTGAAGCGCATGTAGTTTTGACGGTGACCGCGTTTTTTGCGGGTTTTCTTCTTCGGCTGCATCTTGTAGACCAGCACTTTTTTGCTGCGGTAGGTTTGGAGTACCGTACCTTCAACCGTTGCACCTTCAATGTAGGGGGCGCCAACGCTGATCTCGCCGTCGTTATTGACGAACAGAACCTTGTCGATCGTCACTTTGGTGTCCGGTTCAGCATCGAGAAGTTCAATCTCGTAAAAGCGACCGACTTCGACGCGCATTTGTTTGCCGCCGGTTTCGATAATTGCGTAGCTCATGACAGATATTTGAAGATAGTTGCCGTACGGGCAATCGCGCGAGTCTCGTTTTGGGCGTGACTTCCGTCGGTTTCACTGTGTGACGAAAACGCGATATTTGCCGCCCGATCCGAGCGTTGAAGTGGCTCTGTTTTTGCTGTGGGCGACTCGCCAACGAGTCTAGGCAGAAAAACAGCCAGACGCTCATTTTCGTCATCTATTGCTGCAATGTCAACCATCCTGAAAATCGACGCGCTGGGATCAGGTACTCGGGAGGTTTCAGGATGGGTTTTGGGACGATCGGGTTGGGGCGGGCGCGATCGGGTTAACGTCGATCGTTGGCTTTGAGGGCTCGTGTCACCATCGCGGCAATTTCAGATCGTGTGGCGTCACGGTTCGGCTCGAAGTGTGTTCCCGGAGGGGGCGTAGCAATCACGTTCAGGGTGGCGGCGGTGGCGACGGCGGGCTGTGCCCAATTGGGGATGTCATCACGATCGGCAAACTGACCCAGCGCACTGAGATCGCCCCCGGTCAAACCGAGGCCGTTTACCAGTGCCAAAATGGCCTGAAGACGCTGGACATTTAAGGTCGGGCCGAAGGTATTTTCGGAGAAGCCAGAGAGAAAGCCCCCCTGATAGGCCGTTTGGATGGCATTGTACGCCCAGAATGAGGCTGGGACATCGCTGAAGGTGGTGGCCGCTCGTCGTGCACGGGGGCGAAAGACTTGGGTGATGAGAGCCGCGAACTGGGCGCGGTTCATTTTTTCCTGGGGTCGAAACGTTCCATCTGGGTAGCCGCCGATGAGGTTTTGTTCGCTGAGATAGAGAATGTCATCCTTGGCCCAGTGGTTGCTGATATCGGCAAAACTGAGGTTGTCCAGATGATCAAGGCTGACGATGAAACTGGAGGTGGTCGCGGGCAGTTTGCCGTCAATGACCAGAGCTTGGTAGAGCGTGGCGGCCACATCTGCACGGGTGGCGCTGTAGCTGGGACGCAAAAGGCGTGGGTTGGGGTAGTTGACGACTAAGCTTTTTTCGGTGGCGGCCACGATCGCGGCGATCGCCCAGCTCGGAATTTGATTTTGATCATCAAACGCCGACAGTGCTGCGCTGTTACCGCTACCGGTCAACCCCAGGCCGCTCACCAGGGCAAGGAGGGTTTGCAGTCGCGTTAGGTTTTGGCTGGGGCGATAGGTTCCATCGGGGAAACCGGTTAAGAAACCGAGGCGGGTCGCTTCGGTAATGGCGGAGTAGCCCCAAAAGCTGGTCGGCACATCAATAAAACTTTTGGCGGCACGGGTCAGGGAGCCATCAAAGGCTTTGGAGACGAGGGCGGCAAATTCCGCACGGGTAACTGGATTATTCGGGCGGTAGGTTCCATCCGGAAAACCGGTGACGTAACCGCGTTCAAAGAGGGCGGAGATAAACGGTTCAGCCCAATTACCCCCAAGGTCGGTCAGCCGAGTGGGGGCTGGGGTTGGGGTCGGCGTTGGCGTTGGGGTCGGCGTTGGTGTGGGAGTCGGTGTCGGTGTGGGAGTTGGGGTTGGGAGCGGCGTTGGCGTTGGAACCCGATCGCTAGCGACGAAGTTAACGGAGCCCTGGACTGCCGTCGGGCTGAGTTGATTGCCCGCAGAGGTAAACGTGAGCTGAGTCGCATTCAGCAGGTCTTTGCGACCGTTCCCGGCGAAGATGTTGCCGCCAGGGCTTTGACTGGTGCCGAGGTCGGGGAGGGATTGGGAAATAGCCGACAGGCCGTAATCGCTGTTGTTACGGAGTTCGTTATTACGAAGGATCGGTCGCGCGTCGTGGGTCAGGAGCAGACCCACCCGGTTATTCACGATCGCATTGCCATCGATCAACGGTGCGGACGAATCACCGATCGAAATCCCTGTACCCGTGTTGTCACAGCGATTCCCGCGTAACGTTCCTTTTGAGGTGCCGAGCATCCAGATCCCGTAGGAATCATTGCGGGTCAAGATACAGCCCTCGATCGTGGGCTTTGCACTACCCGAAATCCGCACCCCCTCACGCTTGCAGCCCGTAAACGTACAGTGAGCCACCATCGGGCTGGTCGATTCGATCCACATCCCCGTCCCACGGGTCGCGCTATTACTCACCGTCACACCGCGCAGTTCCGCATTATCATCCGCCTGAATTGCGACGGGTTGCATTCCGGCATTGGTTGCGATCGTGCTGCTTCCCGAAATCGTAATGCCGTTCCCCTTGCTGCTGGCATTCCCCACCAGCTTGACACCGCTAGGAATGACGATCGGAAAAGTTTCGCCATTGGCGGCATCATACATCCCCGTTGCAAGCTGAATGGTGGTACCGGAGCTACTCACACTCAGGGCTTGGCGAATGGTTTTAAACGGCTTTGCAGCGCTGCCGTCATAGGTATCGTTGCCGGTACTGGGGTTTACGAAGAGGGTAGGCATAGTTACGAGTGCAGTGAGCGATCTTGAACAGAGCAACCTAAGGTGGAGTCGCCGAACGGCCAAGCAAGCTGTAGCAAGCGGCGATCGAGCCAACAGAAACAAAACAAACGTGACCCAAAGGCCGTACATTTCGCCTTACCGTTCACTGTAGGCGACCCGAGGATCGATCGTGGGAAAATTTAGCGTTCCTTCGGATCGGGAGGGTCGGCTATGATCCCCCACCATTTTAACGACGCATTATCAGAAAAATGGGTATAAAACCCCGTCCTTTCAGGAC
>RDYZ01000108.1:8147-9419 GCA_004293855.1 Oscillatoriales cyanobacterium
CGTTTCTACCCAACCGCCGAACAGGAAAATCTGTTACGGCGAACGCTGGGCTGTACTCGTCTGGTCTACAACCGTGCTTTGTCCGCAAGGACTGAAGGCTGGTATGCAAGGCAAGAACGGATCGGATACAAAGAAACATCGGCATTGCTGACGGAGTGGAAACAAGAGGACGAGCTTGATTTTTTGAATGAAGTTAGCTCCGTTCCTTTGCAACAAGGCTTGCGGCATCTCCAGAAAGCGTTTGCTAATTTTTGGGCGGGTCAGGCTAAATACCCAAGCTTCAAAAAAAAGCGAAACGGCGGCAGTGCTGCGTTCACGAAGTCGGCATTCCGTTGGAAGGATGGTGAACTGTTCCTGGCTAAGTGTTCTGAAGCCTTGCCGATTCGTTGGAGTCGGCAGTTGCCCCAAGGCGCTGACCCCTCTACGGTGACGGTCAAGCTTGAGCCGTCTGGCCGGTGGTTTGTGAGCTTGCTTGTGGATGTTGAAATCGACAAGCTTCCCGTCAGTCCTAACAAAGTTGGGCTCGATTTGGGCGTTAGCAGTCTGGTCACGCTGAGTACAGGTGAAAAGGTTGCCAACCCCAAAACATTTAAGGCGAAGTACAAACGCCTTCGCAACGCGCAAAAGGCACTGTCTCGGAAACTGAAAGGCTCCAATAATCGCTATAAAGCACGGCTCAAGGTCGCCAAACTGCACGCCGAAATTGCGGATACTCGGAAAGATTTCCTTCACAAGCTGACGACTCAATTGGTGCGCGATAACCAAGTGATTGCTGTTGAAGACTTGGCGGTGAAGAATATGGTGCAAAACCGCAAACTGGCTCAATCCATCTCCGATGCGAGTTGGGGTGAATTGGTGCGACAACTGACCTACAAGAGCGAATGGTATGGACGGGAACTGGTCAAGATTGACCGTTGGTTTCCGTCTTCCAAACGTTGTTCTTGCTGTGGTCACATCGTCGAAAAGATGCCCCTGAATGTTCGTGATTGGGGGTGTCCTCAATGCGGAACGAAGCACGATCGCGATCTGAACGCCGCCAACAACATCCTGGCCGCTGGGCTAGCGGTTTCAGTCTGTGGAGCGACCGTAAGACCTGAAGGGAGTAAATCTCGGAAGGCGGGTGCTACGAAGCAGAAACTCAGATTGTGAGGTCTGGGAATCACCGTGGCTTTTGCCCGGTGAGGATGTCAAGATGGCGGAAGTTGTGTCCCCGATCGTCGGATTCAGAACATTCTAAACACCATCACCCTTGAACCCGGTTACTTCTTCGAC
>RDYZ01000109.1 GCA_004293855.1 Oscillatoriales cyanobacterium
CACCTGATGGGGACGCAAACCATTCACGATCACCGGTGGCTCCAAATCCACCAGTCGCCAGCGATCGCGTAACTGTTCATACAAAACCCGTTCATGGGCAATATGCTGCTCGATCAGCCAGCAACCGCTATCGTGTTCCGCAACAATATAGGTGTTGTTAATTTGGCTTTTGGCGCGGAGTGCATGGGGTAGCGGGGAACGTGAGCGTTCGAGTGCATTGCCGAAAGAGGTCGGGGCCGTTGGGGAGGGCGTAAGCGTAAGTGGGTCAGGCTGCGTGCTGTAGGGCTGGGCAGCTTCCGCTACTGACAGCAGAGTTTTAACCCGATCGGGAGCCAAGGTTTCCAGTTGATTGTCGAATTGATAGGCATTCACGATCGCCGTTTCAAGCTGATGCTGCACGTGATCGAAATCGCGGAGATAAATTTCCGTTTTGGCCGGATTGCGATTCCAGTCCAGCCGATCGGGTGGCAGCCGCAGATGGACAAAACACACTGGGTAACGGCCACGGGGCAGGGTGCGAGCCGTAGCGCGGAGGATGCTTTGTTCTAAATCCGGCTGGCGCACAATGCGGCCATTGACCGCCAGATAGATCCAGTCCGGACGACGCCGATGGCAACGATCGGGGAGACCGAGAACCAGGTGAATCGTTATCTGGGGATCGGTTGGGGGATCGGTCGGGGGATCAGAAGATGGCGCGATCGCGGGAATAATCTCGGTGTATTCCGTCAGATCATCACGGCGTACCGTCGGGCTCAACTGCGCCAAAATCGTCGCCGCCGTCTCCCCTGCCGCGATCGCCCACCACGGACGATCGTTCCATAACACTTGCCACGTCACCGCAGGATGACACAGCGCAATTTTTTCGATCGTCTGACGCACCCAAGCCCGTTGCCGCGTCAGATTGGGCAGGGCTTCCCGTCGCCCCGGTAAATCGGCAAAGAGGTCACGCACCGTCACGATCGTCCCCGGAGCCATGGCGATCGTGTACTGTTCCTGTGGCTGTCCGTCCTGATTGAAAACGACCTGTAACCCCGCCAATGCCGATGCTTGCGACGCAATCGTCAGACGCCCCAAGCAGGCCAGACTATAAAGCGCTTCCCCCCGAAAGCCCAAGGTTGTGATCTGTTGGAGATCGTCGCGATCGTGAATTTTGCTCGTACTGTGAGGACGTGCCGCCTGCACCAGTTCATTCGGTGTCATCCCCGCACCGTTGTCCGTCACGCACACATCCCATCGCTCGCCCCACAGCGCCACCGTGATCCGCGTCGCCCCCGCATCGATCGCATTTTCCGCCAGTTCCCGCACCGCCGCCGCCAAGGAATCGATCGTCTCCCCCGCCGCGATCGCCCGCACCACCTCGATCGGTAACACGCGGATCGTTCGATTGAATATGCTCATTAAGATTACTGGCCTGAATGATTAGCGATCGTGCCGGAGCGATCGTAAATTCCTATATATCTTGCAATTTATAAACCTCTGCTCTAGTCTCATGTAAGTTCGGCATTCCCGTACAAACATCCATTTTGACAAAACTAAGTATTTTGATATTTAGTTAGTCGCCGGGGGATACTCGGAGACTTAAAACGGACGCGGAGGGCGTGTAAGACTAGCTTGCTAGCAATGCCCGATGAAACGTCAAGCCCATTCAGCGATCCTCCTTCTGGGTGGACGTGGTGAAGAATCCTCGGACTTTGAGTCCGAGGAGCATGTCAATGTATTGGTAAAGCCTTTCCGCACCTTAGCGGAGCGCTTCGCCCCTCTACATGCCCTCATTTAGCTAAGGTATCGATATGACTTCTGAGATGAACCCCACTCAAGAAATCCAGGCAACACCGACGGATACAATCCCCGAAATGCTCTCGAGCACTGAAGGCGACAGCGCCATCTCGCAAATCACTTCGGATGACCAACTGAAAGAAGTCAAAGCTCAAATTCTGTCGATCCTTTCAGATTTGTTCACCTACGTCGGCGACTTTTTCGCTGAATACAAGAAGCCTTTAATCAACGTGGGTCTCGTGGTCGGTGCGCTCATCGCCATCTACCTTGTTGCAGCGATCGTCGATGCAATCAACGACATTCCGTTGTTGTCTCCCCTCTTTGAATTGGTCGGCATTGGCTACACGGGTTGGTTTATCTTCCGCTATCTGTTAACCGCAGAGAACCGTTTGGAATTTTCCAAGATTGTTGGTAACTTCACCGACAAAGTGACGGGCAAGCAGTAGGTCTCACCTCGTAACTGAGATTGGCGCACGCTCATCTATGCCGTGCGCTCGATCATGTGCTACGTCTCGAAGTGTCATCCTGTCTGTCATCAGGCCGGGGCAAACCGCAGGGTCCATCCTTTGAGACTCCTGCCCCATGAGGATGATGCTTCTCTCCGGGAAACCTACGGTGTATGTCGAGCATGTGCCCTAGGGGTGTATCGGTGTAATTACATGTGATCTGGTGTACGGAGTACGTGTTTACCCTAGGCTAAATATTGATTTTTTTGAGTTTGATGACCAGAGCGTTATAATCAAAGTCAATTAGCTTTTCATGCCTCATACACAAAGCGTGATTGGAAAAAGCACTGGATTTTGTCCGGTGCTTTTTTGCGGCTAGAGTTTTTGCAGCGAGCGAAACAAGGACGGACGGGCTAGCAGTTTTACGTGTCCCCTGTTTCGGGTTCAGTTGAAATATGTAGACACCGTTGGGTATTGCTGACGGGCCGAGTGACACACCGGCTTGCACAGGCAGCCTGGATCGCTATCCAGGCTGGTATTTGTACGGAGTTGTCTGTCCCCGCAACGGATCATGGATGGGACAGGATGGTATTGCTACTTGGGATCGAAATCGCCAAGGGCATTCTTTGCAAATTTCGATCGTCTTCATTTTCCTGGGTTGCGGCCATAGCAAAGAACGATTCGGTTAGGACGCATCAAAAAAACTGAGAGCACTGAGCGGAGTCGTTAGCGTAGATTTCGCGAAGCGAATAGTACGGTTTTCGGCTTAGATGAGAGTGTCTTAATCTAATCGCTACCTGCTATAGCAGGACATGGATGGCAATTGTGCGCCTCATTCCACCAGATTTCATATCACAAGTGGAAGGGGAGCGAAAATTCCGCGACGTTAAACCCTAGGTTCTGTGTTAACCAAAGATTATCAAAAATAATGTTCTAATGCCGTGTAGACCAGGGTTATACCTCACGTCGAGACTGTTTAACTTTGTCTTGAGTGATATTATTTGACAGTGAATTCGTATCACAAAAACATGATATCAATTCACTCGAAAAATGAAAAGAAAATGAGAAAAATACGTTAATGCTAACTGGCTTTACAGCGGGATTACTGCTGATCACAATTTCAGAATTGGGCGATAAAACATTCTTTATTGGCGCAATTTTAGCCATGCGGCATCCGCGTCGTTGGGTTTTTATTGGTGTCACCCTTGCATTATTTTTAATGACTGTTTTGTCCGTATTGCTGGGCAAAACGGTTAGTGTTCTGCCGCAATACTATGTGGAAGTTGCAACTATCGTTTTATTTTTAGGCTTTGGTTTTAAGCTGATTTACGATGCTAGTCAGATTAGTCCTGAAGTTGGACTCGATGAGGAGCAAAAAGAGGCGGAAGCGGAGGTCAATCAAAAAGATCATTTAGCTGCAAATGCTTCGATCGTCTCGATTATTGTCAAAGCGTTTACGCTCACCTTTGTCGCCGAATGGGGCGATCGCACGCAGTTTGCCACGATTACGCTAGCGGCCAATCAGGATGCGATCGGCGTAATTTTAGGGGCGACGCTCGGTCATGCGATCTGTGCGGTCATTGCGGTGATGTCGGGCAAATTAATTGCTGGCCGTATCTCAGAACGTTGGTTAACCTTCTTTGGGGGAGCCTTATTTGTTGTGTTCGGTGTGGTCGCTGCGTTTCAAGCGTTTCCGCTGAATCAATCATGATCATCATTCACCGATCGAAGCTGCCCCTATGGGCGCGGTGAATCGTCTGGTGATGGGGTCAATGATGCCTCCGAAGCTGCGGCGTCGGGCTGGCTAGGCGGGATTTTTTCGATCGCAATCAAATGCTCAATGATTTGTCGGACGATCGGTGCTGCGACAACGCCGCCCGCTCGCCCTGTTTGGGGCTCATCGATCGCAGCTAGGATCACGTATCGCGGATCTTCAACGGGCATAATCCCGACAAAACTCGCCACCACAGCGTTATCGGAATATCCTCCCCCTTCGGGATTAATTTTTTGGGATGTGCCGGTTTTCCCGGCGATGCGGTAGTTTTTAATCTGAGAATTCTTACCCGTTCCCTGGGAGACGACTTCTTCCATCATGTCGATCGTGGCTTGGGTGCTAGAGCGTGAAAGCACCTGTTGGGGTGGTTTAAAGTCGGGAGTCCAGATGGTGCGATCGTCGCTGTCTACCAGGCCACGCACCACATGCGGTGTCACAATTTGACCGCCACTGGCAAGGATGCCGTGGAGTTTCAGGAGTTGAATGGGAGTGATGGCCAAACCTTGACCAAAGGCGGCGGTCGCCGGTTCGATCGGGCTAATGGCAAACGTTTCACGGCTTTTGAGTTGACTTTGCACCTCGAAGGGAAGGTCGATCCCGGTCAGCCGATCGACCTCCAAACGAGTCAGCCAATCATGATAGTCGGTGGCTTCCAGTTGTTCGATAATCCGCACCATCCCCACATTGCTCGAATCCCGCAGAATGTCGGTGATGCTGACGTTGCCACGCCCACCGGCCTGCTCATAGTCGAAGTTGGAGATCGGCCATTCACCGACAAAAATCTGGCCGGGGTCATCAAAGCGATCGTCCGGTTGAATCGCACCGGCTTCCAGGGCGATCGCCACATTGATCGGTTTGAAGGTTGATCCCGGTTCGTATAAGTCACTCAGAGCCCAATTTTTAAACCGCTCAACATCAGCTTCAAAGTAAGTATTGGGATTATAGGACGGGTAGCTGGTGGAGCAGAGAATCGAACCATCACGGGCATCCATCACCATCAGGAGGCCGCGTTTCGCCTGGGAGGTTTTGACGGTTTCAGTCAGGAGGCGGCGGGCGGTTCGCTGAAGTCGTAGATCCAGGGTGAGCTGGAGACGCAGATCGTTACGGTTTCGGGTGTATTCGTCGTATTGCCGATCGGAAAGACTGGGGGCGATCGGTGGTTTGGATGTCTCGTCCGTCTCGTTGCGGTCTGGAGTTGTGGAGGCCGGAGCCGGAGCGGGGTTTGGATCGGGATCGGGATCGGGATCGGACGGAGCGGGGTCTGACTTCTGGGCGCGATCGTCGGCGCGATCATCGGCGCGATCGTCGGAAGCGGTGGGCTCTTCGGAGGCGATCGCCGTGCCCGACTCGAGCGTTAGACGATGGCGATAGCTATATTCAACTCCGGCCTGACCTTGCCCGTCAAAATCCACATACCCGACAATATCCGCCGTTAAATCATTGTTCGGATAAAGACGGGTTGGACGTTCTGTCAGTTCAAGGCCATTTAAGCGCAGTGCTTGAATGGCTTTCGCATCACTTTGGGTTAAAAAATCCTTGAGACGGATACCACTCGGAGCGGTCTGCAAGGTGCGGTAAAGATCTCGTACTGGCCGATCGAGGAGGGGCGCGAGACGCACGGCGATATCGTAGGGTTTTTCGTCAAACAGTTGGGGGTGAGCGTAGAGCGTGTAGGTTGCCCGATCGATTGCGAGAATATGTCCGTTCCGATCGACGATCGGACGACGATGAATAACGCGGGTCACGTTAGACGTATTGCGAGCTGCCAAAACCGCTGCGGTTTGGGGAATGCCCACAATCTGGAGCCGAATCAAGTTAGCCCAGAGGATGATCGCACCACTACAAATCACCGCACCAACAAAAACAAGGCGCAGTCGTGACGGTACGGCCATCGATGACCACACGTGCAACCAACCCGCCCGGATTGCGTTGGTGGTTGTGCGTGGGGGGAGTCCTTGGGATGTGTACCGTCGAGGAATAGAACGGGGAGGTTTGCCGGTCATCGCAAGGAGGGAAAGCGGTGTAGCGGCGGGATCAAGGAGTGACTGAGGGTGGTCATCGATTCAATTTCTAACGCTTGCCTCGCAAGGGTTACAGCCCCTCGTTGTGGGTTGGGTGGTTGAACAGCTTAGCCGATCAGGGTTCTACGATACATCGATGACACTAGTAACCGACCGGAAACTGGGGCGGCGTTGCAGCAGGGGTAAGCGTATTCACGGGACGCTCGGGGCGCGATAGCGACGGCTCGACGAAGATGAAACGATCGGGGGTTTGGGGAATTAAGTCGGTATTTGGGGATTCTCCCAATTGTGCGGCTTGATATTTCAACGCTTCGATCGAGACGTTTAATTGACGTTCATCGTCTTGTAAAGCCGTCAAGCGGTTACGAGCATTCTCGGTCTGCACATTGACGTAAACCTGATCGCCGTAGGCTAAACCCGCCGCAACGAGGAGCACACTACAGGCAACACTGGACACGTGCTTCACCGTGCTCAGAACCCGTTCCGCCTTGCGCTGCGGTTGCACAATGACCGTCACAGGAGTCGGCTGCTCCTGGGGTTGTGGTCTTGAACGCGGCTGATTGAGGGCGGCGCGGCTCATATCGCGATCAGACAAGGAAGAGGGAAGCGGCGATCGTAATGCGCTGGCCATGAAAATACTCAATAGACGAGAATAACAGTCGAGGAATCAAGCAGAGACAAAGACAGATTTTTTAACGAATCCGTTTAGCCGCCAATCTGCCCATTGTGGTATAGATGCAGGTGCATTCGACGTACAGGGGTATTCAAAGCCGTTTACAGCCGACGTTGAAAGATTTCCGCACGGTTGCCGAGTTCGGAGACCATACTAGCATCGAGTTTTTCGCAAAAAACCATCGAACGTTAGCCTTTATCTTCAATTAACCCGCAAGGGGCTATCTGCACACCCGATCATCCAGTGGCACGCGCGACATTTTTTAGGGTTCAGGGTGCTAAGTCGCTGGGAGAGTCTCAAAGCTTCGATCGCAAGGAACTTTGACATCCATTAAGTTTCCGGCGTTGACCTTGCACGGGGTACAGTCCCTCATTTTTGAATTGAGCTGTGCCACGGCCTATCTGATCGGGGTTCTAGGATGAATGTGATGACACACCCAAAGGTCGAGCTGCGTCGGCTTTGATGTTGATTATTTAGATGAACCGTATGATGCATTTGCTTCAGTTTAGTACTTCGCACTATTGCCGTAAAGCGCGATTGGCTCTGGGTTACAAGGGCTGTGCGTATACGATCGAGAACCTCACACCGGGGTTACACCTCCTCAAGCTCAAGCCCCTAACGTCGTTAACAACCGTGCCGGTGTTGCTAGAGACGATCGAGGATCACAATTCCAATTGCAATCCTTCGCCCACGGTGATTGCAGACTCGTCCCGCATTCTGGCCTATCTGGATCAGCACTATCCCCACCCAAGATTGATCCCGGAAAATCGCGACCAACGCGATCGGGCGCTTCAGCTCGAAGACTGGATCGACGAAAGCATCGGCACGGCCACACGGTTTGTGTACTACCAATACCGAGCCACGGAGGGGAAAGCGATCGACCCCTCCTGGATGAGTCTGGCCGTGATTGCGATCGTGCGTCGGCAGTATGGCATTCATCCGAAAACGGTCAAACAGGCCGCAGAACGGCTCGATTTAGCCCTGCCGTGGATCGATCGCACCTGGCAAACCCAATCCTGGCTAGTCGGTGACGCCCTCAGTGTGGCGGATATTGCCGCTGCGGCTTTACTGTCTCCCCTGGCTCTGATCCCCACCTACCGCGAAACCTACCCCAGCTTATTTGAGCGGATTGCCGCCATTCATGCCCTCTGTCATGAGCCTCTGCCGCCCGGTCTCAAGGAACCGGATCGATTTGAATGAGGATCGCAGGGCGATCGCAAACGCTTGACCCCTAAACCTCCAGCTAAACGATTTAGCCCACTGGTACGATGTCCGGATACAGCTCGATTAACTCATCCGCCGTCAAGCTATCCTCAGCGGTTTGGGGAGTCCAGAGCAGTTCAAACACACTCAGGTAGTCACCGCTGAGACTACCGATCGTCTTTAACGCCGCTTCGAGATCTTCGGCAGAATGCACCGG
>RDYZ01000383.1 GCA_004293855.1 Oscillatoriales cyanobacterium
GTGGGCGCAAAAGCGGCGAACCTGTCGCGGCTCCATGCCTGGGGCTACGCTGTACCGTCGGGCTGGGTTTGGCGAGCCGGTGACGATCGCAATGTCTTATTTAATTGCGTCCAGCCGAGCCGAGATCGTCCGGTCATCGTCCGATCGTCGGCGATCGGTGAAGATTCCCCCCAGGCTTCCGCTGCGGGCCAGTACGACAGCATCGCCCACGTGATCGATCGCGCCACCTTCGATCAAGCGCTCGATCGCTGCCTCGCCTCCTATTCCAGTGCCAGCGCGATCGCCTATCGTCGCGATCGAGGTAGCGACACCGTCGCCATGTCGCTCCTGGTGCAACGACAGATTCAGGGCGTGATCTCAGGGGTGGCCTTTAGTCGCGATCCGGTGGCACCGAACAGCGATCAAGTGGCGATCGAGCTGGTGGCCGGTGGGGCATCGGCGTTGGTATCGGGACGGGTGACACCGGCACGCTATAGCGTCACGGTTCCTGACACGATCCCGGAGGTGGTTCCGCCGTTGGCGATCGCCGGTGTCGTTAACGGCGATCGGCGTTTTCAACCATCTCAGGCCGCGTGGATCGGTGAATTGGTGGTTAATGGGATGGGAAACACCACCGAGTCGCCTGTTGAACTGTCCACGGCTCGTTTTCCCGAAATCTCGCCCGATCGTCTGCGCGAAATCCTGCAAAGTATCGCCGCGATCGCCCGTCAGCTCGAACGTCGCGACCACGGCACACCCCAGGATCTCGAATGGACCTACGACGGTCAAACCCTCTGGCTCCTGCAAGCGCGACCGATTTCGACGCTCTACCCGATCTGGACACGCCGCATCGCCGCCGAAGTTGCGCCCGGTGCGGTGCATCCCCTGGCCTGGTCAATTTCGCAGCCGCTGACCTGCGGTGTTTGGGGGGCGATTTTTACGACGGTGTTGGGCGATCGGGCCGCTGGTTTGGATTTTAGCCAAACGGCGACGCTGCACGGCTCGCACGCCTATTTCAATGCCTCACTCCTGGGCGACATTTTTCGGCGCATGGGGCTACCACCGGAAAGCCTGGAATTTTTGGTGCGGGATCAGTCGATGTCACGTCCATCTTTTCGCACGCTGTTGATCAATCTTCCCGGCCTATTGCGGCTTGTGGGTCAACAATTACGCCTAACGCAAACCTTTGCCCAGGACGATCGCACCCTATTTACCCCACTCCTTGAACAACTCACCACCGATCCAATCAACCTCCAAACTCCCCACCACTCTCCCTCCGAACTGTTCAATCGCCTCGATCGAATCCTCGCAGCCCTCCACCCCGCCACCCGCTACAACATCCTCGCCCCGATCGGTCTTGCCATCCGCCAAAAGCTCGCCAAAATCGATGATCTCGATAGTGGCATGATGCCCGAAGTCCAAGCAACGCGAGCATTCCAGAGCCTCGCGAATCAGTTACGCCACCACCTCGATCGCCATAATCCGGGCTGGGCAACCCGCGAGCCGATCACTGATTTGCGATCGTGGCTAACCGATTCCAATCATGACCCAACCCAAGGCCATACCTTGCTGACGCACTTCGATGCATGGCTCGATCGCTACGGCTATCTCAGCGATGTGGGAACCAATATCGCAATTCCCACCTGGCGCGAAACGCCCGATCGCTGGCTGCGCCTCTGGTGGCAAGCGGCTAAAGCCCTGACCACGGCTCCGAAACCACCCCTAGCCATGAAGCAGCCACCGGATAACCGAACGAAAAATCAGGGGTCGCGATCGCTGCAAGCATTTGCTCGTCTTAAGGGTCGTGTGGCGGAGGTTTACGATCG
>RDYZ01000384.1 GCA_004293855.1 Oscillatoriales cyanobacterium
GCCGTTAGGCTGCGGTGTAGATTGTGTGCTTGGAAGATATACCCCGTACTGCGACGGGCGCGAATCTGATCGCGCCGGGACGCACCCACCAGTTCGCGTCCGAGTAGTTGGAGGCTACCGGTTTGAGCCGATCGCAGTGCGCCGATCAGTGTCAGTAATGTGGTTTTACCCGAACCCGATGGCCCCGTCATCAGGACAATTTCGCCGGGAGAGATCGTCAGGTTGATGTTAAACAAAACCTGGCTACGGAGGCTGCCTTCGCCGAAATAATGATCGAGGTTCTGAATGGCGATCGCGGCGTTGGGTTGGGTGTGTTCGGGGCTGGGCATCGGCTGGGATCTCTACATATTCACGGCCTTTTAGCCCACACGGACCGGCGACTCGGAGGTCGATGCGATCGGTTCACAGGCGGATCAAGCCAGGACGTGAGGGCAAACCATCGACAGTATCGAATGATTGACATGGATGAGGCTGGTATCTCGTCCATTGTAGGAGGCCAAAACCGTGACGATCGCCAGTCTGCGGGCGATCGCATATCCAGCAATCGTCGAACTCCGCAAAACTGTTTAAGCTAAACGGTAGGTTGCCCAGTGATGACGAACGGGTTGCCGCTGGTTGCCGATAAATTGATTCATTAAACCAATGACAGCATTTCCTGAACCGCAGCCCAAGCGGTTATTTCTCGGATCGCTTGAAAGTGAAATTATTGAAATTCTCTGGGATCTCGAACCCGTGACCGCACGATCGATCCATGAGCGTATCCTGTCCGATCCCGATCGTGAACTGGCCTATTCGTCCGTGACCACGATTTTGCAACGCCTAGAGGCCAAGGGCTGGGTCAAGCGCACCAAGCAAAGCCGCGCCTTTGTCTGGAGTACAACCATCGATCGCCAGTCCGCCCGTGTGCTGCGAGCACGTGAACACCTGAATAATTTTCTGGAACTGGGCAATGCGGACGTGGTCGCTGCGTTTGCGAACAACCTAGACCACGAAAGCCTCGATCGCCTGGATGCGATCGCCCAACGCCTGCGCGATGTTCGCCGTCAGCGTGGAGAGGACAGCTAATGCATATCGCAATTTTGCTCTTGGCCGTTGCCGGAGCCTGGGGAACTCGTCTCTATTGTGTCGGGTCGATCGAACGCAATCGGATCGAGCGGCGATCCTGGCGTGAATCCTGGTCGTGGGCGATCGGGGCGATCGTCGTGCCTGCCCTCTGGTGTCTCATTGCCCTGGTGGCTGTGGGGGTGATGGGTACTCACGGAACCATGTTTGGTTACGCCGTCAGTGCGATCGGCCTCTGGATTAGCGCGGCTTTCCTCGCTACCCTGATCATCTTACTGGTGGCTCTGTTCGGGCGAGCATGGCAAATCCAGCGTGATCTCCAGCACTACCCACAAATCAACGTCATTTCAACCCCCTTAAACCAAACCCTAACCCTACGGACGATCGCCTCCCCGCCTTGGTTTGCGGGACAGGTTGGCATTGCCCAACCCGAACTGACAATCGGACGGTCACTGCTCACCCAGCTTTCCCCCGATCAGCTCGATGCGATTCTCGCCCACGAATGCGCCCATGCCCACTATCGCGACACCCTAACCTTCTTTGTGCTGGGTTGGTTGCGACGCGGGACAAGCTGGCTACCCCAGACCCAAGCGGTGTGGCAGGAGTTGATTTTGCTGCGAGAACTTCGCGCCGATCGCTGGGCCGCTCAATTCGTCGATCCGCTGCTGCTGGCCGAAACCCTACTCACCGTAGCCCGATCGACCCAAACCTCCACCCCAGCCGCGCCGCCCAACACCCACTCCACCCAAACGCTCCAGCCTCCGCAACCCCAAGACGATCGCCTCACCGTTTCGATTGATGGTTGGCTGTGGGCGGTGTTGGCCTGTTTTCCATTACTCGCGGTTCCCTTTCATCATTTTTAAGGTCGATCCGAGATTCTGCACAGCCACCCGCCAACCCCGGCCAATCGAGCCTGATAGTGTAACAATATGTAAAGAATAACCACAGCCTAACCCCGAGGGTTGTGCTGCCCTGTGCCGATCGGCTAGTTGCCGTTGTATCCTGATCGACCCCCGTTTTACCCGTTTCACCCGTTTCACCCGTTTCACCATGCCCCTTGCTGCACCCACCACCGAACTATTGCCCACCACCGCCCAGAAGCTCGATCGCCTCAAAACCCTGATGGGCGAGATTGGCCCCGTCCCGATCGCCTATTCTGGCGGCATCGATAGCACCCTGGTCGCCAAGGTTGCCTACGACCTCTTTGGTGATCGGGCCCTAGCGATCACCGCCATTTCACCGTCACTGCTGCCCGAAGATCTCGAAGACGCCCGCATCCAAGCCGCCACGATCGGCATTCGTCACGAAGAAGTCCAGACCCACGAGATGGAGAACCCCAACTACACCTCGAACCCAATCAACCGCTGTTACTTCTGCAAAAGTGAACTGCACGATACCCTCAAACCGATCGCCCTCCAACGCAATTTTCCCTACGTCATCGATGGTGTCAACTCCGATGACCTAGCCGACTACCGCCCTGGAATCCAGGCCGCAAAAGAACGCGGTGTGCGATCACCCCTCGCGGAAGTTGGCATCACCAAAACCGACGTGCGCGATCTCTCCCGTGCCCTCGGGCTTCCCTGGTGGGAAAAACCCTCGCAACCCTGTCTATCCTCACGCTTTCCCTACGGCGAAGCCATCACGATCGAAAAACTACGGCGGGTTGGTCGTGCCGAAGTCCATCTACGTCGGCTGGGCTGGAGTGATATCCGGGTGCGATCGCAAGGTGACACCGCTCGCATCGAACTACCCGCCGAGCACATCGTTGACTTCGTCAATCACATCAACCTGCCCGATCTTGTTGCCCACTTTCAAGACCTAGGATTCCTCTTTGTAACGCTAGATTTGGAAGGACTCCAAAGCGGCAAACTCAATCGTATCCTCGGCTTTCAAACCCAGCCACCGAGTCCAGCGACAGCAGCGATCGCCCAAACGAGTGCGCCATCCTAAGAGCCGTCCGCGATTGCTCAAATCCTAGACATCGCGAATACTTGTCTCAACCAGAACGATCGAGCCCAGCCCCAAAC
>RDYZ01000110.1 GCA_004293855.1 Oscillatoriales cyanobacterium
AGGCCCAACCTACACCGCACGCGCAATTTTAAAGACACTGGCTCGCTGACTCGAAAGCTCGATTTCAGCCTGAGTGAGCACACTGACGACATCAATATCGTCGGTTTTCAGAGCCTCATGACGCAAAAATTCCTCGGACCCAATCTCACCATTCAAAAAAGATTTGGCAGACGCCAGAATATCCGACAGTGATCCAAAACCAATACCTTTGACGATAAAGGTGGCGATCGGCGAATTTTTGAGGTCATAGGCCGATTCCTGGGTGCGTCCCTTGCTCAGGAGTTCCAGCACATTTGCCTCCAGTGCGTTACGGGGCTTGGAGTCTAAGTGCGAGAGATCCGGCAAAAATTGCTCTAGCGCCGGAGTTTGCACCCCGGCTTCGGGGAATTCGCCCATCATGGTCGAGATGTGGACGTTACGACCTAGACGATAGGAGAGGGCTTCAATAATGGCGATCGTAATGAGCTTAATGCCTAGATAAAGCTGGGCGGTTTCGAGGTTATTTTGGGTATTGGCGAGCAAGGTGCGATAGACCGCATCGTCCGGCTCCTGCTGATACTGGGAAAACACAACTTCCGGCTTCAGAAAGTTGATAAACCCTTCCATTTTTTGGATCGATCGTCGATAGCCGCGCACCGTGTAGGAGTTAGCCCCAATCAGCTCATGATTCGTTTCGGGGAGCAGGTTCCAGGTGTTATCCAGAAATTCCGCCGGGTTTTCGAGGGCGAAGTTTTCGACGTCGCGATTCGCCAGACGCACCGATCGTTTCACCGTATCCACGATTTCCGTCTCACTCATCCCCAGGTCAAACTGTTCATTCGCCAGGGCAATGTTGTCATGGAGGTCATCACAGGCGGTGCGACCATTGTGAGCGGCTCCCCGAAACGGGATCGTCGCTTCAATACACGCCGCAATTTGGGTGAGGTGTGCCCAGGAGAGGAAGGGCCGCATGACCTTGATGGCAATTACGGCGCTAAGAAATTCGTTTTGACCCCGAAATGGGTCAAGCTTTTGGCCGCAGGCAAACCCAAAAATCGTGCACACTAGATCAAATTCACGATCGTGGGTACACTCATCTTCTTCAAAGATGGAAAGCTGGCCGTTGGCTTCGCAGATGTAGGGTGAGATGTAGCGACTGATGTTGAGGTTAATGCCGCCATCCACCTGGACATAGACCAAGTCATGGAACAGCGCCGCCAGCACTTCGATCGGATCACCCGAGCCGCCGACCTCGAAAATATGCGAAGGAGTATGAAAGTGTCGCCACTGGCCACTCATGGTTTGAATGATCAAGTCGGAGATCGCCTCGAGATCGGAGCGGTCAGCAGTCATGCCGAGTTGCTCAAGCGAACCTGCAAGGCAATCTAAACACTTTTTGTAAGCAACTTTTAGATCCATCAAACTCGCTGGTGTTTTCCCTGATGCGGTGCGTTATTACGGACTGTGGTTGATCGCTATGCTCTCTTTGCAAGCATAACTTGAAGTCTCACTTTTTGGGGGTAGTCACTGACCCCACAGGCCGTAACACGCTCTCCATGATGTTAACGAGATTCGGGCGGGGGAAACACCTACATCGCGTTCCTGGGCTGCTGGCGCGATCGTTCGATCGCGTCACGGAGCCCCCCATCCTCAGTGTGTCATCTGGGCTACATTTCGCCGTTTCCGAGCCGTCGCCCCCTGGGAGGAGTTGCGGATGCGGCGTTGACCCGTCACGGATTTTGCATCACTCTGAGGAATTTTGTGAATACGGGTGGATTCACAGCGTATTCTGAGTCGAATGAATCTAATGTTTCCTGGATTCGCCCCTGCCGTTTTCTTCGCTTCGCCATGCCATTCGACTCGTCATCCCGATCTGCGTCATTTTCGTGGCTGAATACCAGTATCGCGATCGCCATTGTCCTGGGCATTGCCTTTCGGTTCTATAACCTGGGGCTGAAGGTCTATTGGTTTGATGAAACGATGACCTCGCTGCGAGCCTCCGGTTGGAATCAGGCCGAATGGGCGGCAGCGGTCTTCAAGGGACAGCCCATCCTGGCAGGGGATTTTGTCGCCACCTATCAGTACCCAGACCCGGATTTGCCCTGGCAGGAAACGATTAACGCATTGGCGACCCATCCCGAACATTCCCCGCTCTACTATGTGGCGGTGCGGCTGTGGTGTGCGATCGTCCCCCATACCGTTGGGTTTGTGCGTCAGTTGTCCGCCTGGATTGGTCTGTTGGTGCTGCCCCTCACCTACTGGCTGGCGCGGGAACTGTTTGAAAAACCGCGTGTGGCACAGATTGCGACCGGGCTGGCGGCGATTTCGCCGGTGTATGTTCACTACGCCCAGGAAGCACGGGAGTATAGCCTCTGGACGGTGGCGATCGTGTTCGCAAGTGCAGCTCTTTTGCGGGCGATCGGGCCCTATCAACCGCTGCTGCATCCGGTTTCGTGGACGTCCCGCTGGCCGTGGTGGTTGGCCTATGCTGCTGGGGTCGCCCTGCTGCTTTATGCCCATCCCTTTAGTGCGTTTGTTCTGGTCGCCCACGGCATTTATGTGGGGGTTGTGACCCAGAGTCGTCATCGACTTCAAACCCTGATGGCTTATATTGCCGCGTCCCTGCTGGGTGTTCTGGCGTTCACCCCGTGGCTGTGGGTCGTCTGGCAAAATTTTTCTGAGTTTCTCGAAAATACCCAGCACACCAACGAACCGCTGAATACACCCCTGCCGCTGTACTGGGGTCTCAATCTCAGTCGCATTTTCATGGACTTCAATCAGGGAACCAGTCCGATCAATCCGACACTATATATTTGTCTCGGAATTTCGATCCTGGCGTTGATCTCCCTTTGGTGGCATGAACGCCGATCGACTGTGATTTTTTTGTTTGCCCTGATGGGAGTGATGGCCCTCGGGTTGATGGTTCCGGATATTGTGAGTGGTGGCCGCCGATCGCATAATATTCGCTACTTCCTGCCCTGTGTGATTGGTCTCCAACTGGCTGTCGCCGCTTGGTTAAGTCGTCATCTTGTCATGCGGCGCGTTGCGGCCCAGACGCTCCGCCAATGGCGCAATGGCACGATCGCTCTGCTTGCAGTGGGTATCCTCTCCAATGCCGTTAGCTCGCAGATGGAAAATTGGTGGACGAAAAGTGCATCCAAAAGTAAGCATCACCCCCAAATTGCTCGGGTGGTGAATGCGGCACGGTTGGGTCTAGACCTGGATGAGCCAGTCGATCGCGAACGCTCCCGCCTCATCCGGGCGATCGCGACCGCCACCCGCGCGGAAGCTGACGGTACAGCCTCCACCCCAGCCCAATCGATCGCGCTCATCAGTGACGAACCCTCGGGTCAAATCCTCTCGCTCTCTCACCTGCTCCACCCCCAGATCACCCTGATTTTGACCCCTGTTGGGATCGCGCCGACTCTCCCCCCGAACTACGATCGTGTGTTTCTCTACCGATCCTCCGAAGCGCTTCACAGCGCCCTGGCTACTCGCGATCAAGCCCAATTTGTCGAGTATGTCTCCTGGTTAGACGAACTCATTCCCCCAGCGCCACCCTCGATCAATCAGAAGGAATCCCTTGATCCGTTAAACCGGGATCAGTCGCAAGCGACGGGTGCATCACCGGATCGGGATTTAGTGAACCGTCGAGTCCGGGTCTGAACTGGGCTCGGCGGCAAGCTGAATCCCCAGACCGCAAGCCGTTGAGCTCATCGTGCAGGGCTGATACTGACCGGAAAGTTGGTGATGACAGGCCAGCTTGCGTCCGTTGTGGAGTGGCAACAGAATCGTAAACTCCGTACCCCCCTCAGGGCGAGGCTGATAGCGCAAAATTCCACCATGCTTTTCCACAATGATGTTGTAGCAAATCGATAGCCCGAGGCCGGTTCCCTTGCCGACCGGTTTCGTGGTGAAAAATGGATCGAAAAGTTGTGATCCGATCGTCGCTGGAATCCCCACACCATTGTCCGCGATCGAAATGCTAACGGTGGGGATCGGTTGAGCGCCACAACAGACACCGTGGCCGGTCGCTCCGATCGTGTGTATCTGGGTTTTAATACGCAACTCCGGCAACTCTGCATGGTCTTCCATCGCATCCAGAGCATTCACAATGAGATTCATCAATACCTGATTGATCTGGCTGCCATAGCATTCGATGTCTGGCAAGAGGCCATAGTCTTTGATGACCTTCACGTCGGAATGGATGCCACACCCTTTCAGGCGATGTCCCAAAATCACCAAGGTACTGTCTAAGCTGGCATGGATATCCGTCTGTTTTTTTTCGGCCTCGTCTTTATGAGAAAACGTCCGCAAGGACTTGACGATTTCACAAATGCGCCGGGTTCCGAGCCGCATTGAGGTAATCGCCGAGGGTAAATCCTCTTGAATAAACGGCAAATCTAAGGCGGCGCTGGCCTCGGCGATCGCGTCCGTTGGGTTGGGATAGGTCTCCTGGTAGAGCGTCAGTAGCGATAGCAACTCCTCGACATACTCCCCGACATACTCCAGATTTCCATGAATAAAATTCACTGGATTATTAATTTCGTGAGCCACCCCCGCGACCAATTGCCCCAAGCTGGATAACTTTTCCGCTTGAACCAGTTGAGCTTGGGTCTGGCGCAATTGCTTTAAGGTCTTTTCGAGTTCCTGAGCCCGTTGCTGATGTTGCAACTCTGAGATTCGCCGTGCGGCTTCGCGTTCCTTGCGGGCGGTGATATCCCGCACGATGATCCACACCTTACTGCCGCTGGTTGCGGGAAAAAATCGCGCTTCGTAGTGGTGCCACTGCTGATTTTGGTGAAGCACGTATTCTTCCAGTTGCAGGGTTGCGGTTTCGATCGCCTGCTGGCTGTAATGCAGAACCCAGGTGGCTAAATCGTCGCTCAACACCGACTCGATCGGCAGTCCGACGCAGTTCGGTGGTAACCACTGGGTTTCAAAGTGGGGACTGGGAAAATATTCCACGACCAGACCCGCAGCGTCGATCCCGAACATTAAATCGGGTAGGGTGATCGTCTCGGGGGTGGGTGGGGCGATCGCCAACGGAGGGGGTGCTTCCGCCTCCGGCGCGGAAACTGGCGGGGGACCCACGGGAACCAGCTTGAGATCGGGCGGTGATGGTGTGTGTCCCCGATGGTTCACCCGTTGTGAAAACGAGCCAGGATTGAGGGGGCCAGATTCACGGTTGAACATCGTAGCTTCTCCAAGGCGAAAAGGGTGAGTGGGGTCGGCGCGATCGGCGGGGCGGTGGTGGCCGATGGTGCTCGTATTAGCCACCGTTTCGGTGTTCGCAGGGCAAGGTGACCGCAGGGGGGCAAGGGGGGGTCGATCGCCGGGATCTGGCCCGTGGCTGGGTGATGAATAACGAGCATTGGGGATACACGATCTCACCAGCCGTTGTGGGCAATGGCAGAGGTTCCTGAGCCGAGCAGGAATGATCTGCGTTCAGAAAGATGCAGTGCAACTCGCCTTGTAATTTCGGTTCGTCCTGACCCGGAAAGTTTTCCATGACGGGAAAAGGCCAGTTCGGGAGCGGTTGCCCGATCGCCAAGGGCTCGATCGCCGGAAGCCCTAGCCCAAACCCTTGCCCTAAATCCACACCTAACTCTCGACAACATTCAATATCCGCCGCAGCCTCCAACCCCTCAGCCAAAACCGTGATTCCAAAGTCATGCGCCGACTGTAATAGGCTTTCGATCACAATCCGTTTCACGTGATACTGGCTACATTCATGAACCAGACGCCGATCGAGTTTGATATAGTTCGGCATCACTTCGAGCAGATGATTTTCGATCGGCACAGTGCTGTACAAATCATCCAAGGCGATCGCAAACCCCGCCTGCTGTAGCTGTTGCACCTTCGCCGCCAGTTCTGAAGCATCTACAATCTTTTCTACCTCGGTTAATTCCAGGGTGATCTGTTGGGGTTTGAGATCGTAAAACGGCAGGGTTGCAATCAAATTCTCGACGAAGTACGCATCATGCAAAATCGTATTCGGCATGATGTTGATCCAATAACTTCCCAGGGATGCCATATTGCGATCGCAGTGTGGCGTTGGCGTCGCTTCGGCTAGGGTGTGTGGATCGATCGCACGATCACGCGATCGGTTCAGCGTCATCCGAATCGATTCCAGACAAATATGTCGGGCCGTTTCATCCAACGCCCCCATCATTTGGGTGGTGTGAGCCGCCTCAATCAACTGAAAACCACTCAGGGTTTCCCCCGTATCCAACTTGCCGCGCACCAAACATTCGTGACCCAAAACGTGACCACTCCGCAAATCCACCAACGGCTGATAGACAAAAAAGAGCAAGCGCCGATCGAGTAGGGATTGAAACCAGCCAAATTGCTGGGCCTGGATCATCATTCCCAAGGGTCTAGAGGAGAGAAATTCCACCAGTAAACGCCGCGAATTGAGCGGCGCATCCGTAATCAAAAACCGTGTTTCACTCACCTGATCATCGGGCCATCCCTCAATTAATTGCTGAAAGAGCGGCTCAATTTCCCCTTGCGACACAAATCGAGATAGCAGTTGGGGAGCTTGGGGAACCCGACGAAATCCCAGTTCCCGTAAGAAATAATCCGCACTTGGGCTACGTGGCTGTAAAACCAATTGACTCGCCAGCGATACCCATTGAGCCACGTTTTGCAATGATGGATAATCCATAAAAAAATCCCGAAAAGATCCCTGATGATGTGATGCCTTGCATCCGGTTTATAGTTCGATCCTCTGGCTAAATCTGGTTAAATCCGACTCAAGTCTAGAAAATGTAAGCCTGGATTTGATATCAACATCAGAGCAGACCCGCCCTTACGCAACGTGCGTTTGTGATGAGACTCGCTCCACCTCGATCGCCGTTTCTACCGCCATTTCAGTTAAGGCCGATACCTCCCCTTGGGCTTCTCCAAAATGTTGATTGAGTAAAGCCAGCAGAAGATCCGGATCTAAGGGTTTATTCACAAAATGAGTCGCCCCAACCATATTGGACTTGAGGCGTGGAATCATGCCATTACGACCCGTCAAGATGGTGATGGGAGTTAGTTCAAAAGCCTTTACCCGACGCAATTGCTTGCAAAGCTCATACCCACCCACCACCGGCATCACCAAATCTAAAAAGATAAACTGAGGCTTCTTTTCCATCAGTTCTGGCAGTGCCTTGAGGGAATCCGTAATGCCTAAAAACCGATAGCCCGCCCCTGTCACAATCATTTCCATGAGATGACAAACCTGGGGACTATCATCAATACAGGCAATTAAGGGAGCCTCCGGAGCCACCAAGACCGGTGAAGTATTCAGATGCTTCAGCAGATAGGCCGGTGGCATCAAATCGGGTAAAAACTGAAATAAGAGAATACCCTGTTGTAAAAAATGATGTAACAGCCGTGTGGTCACGGCTAAGGGCATCGGTGAAATTAAGGCCAAATCCCAAAAGCTATGGGTTCCCTTTAATAACTCATGAACACTTGAAAATGAACTGAGTTTATGGGTTGATTCTTTCGGGCGATCTTGGAGAACCGGCGCATTGTTAACATGATTGAGATCAAGCCCCAAGGATGTCCACTGTCGATGTAAGCGAATCGTTTCATCGAGAATTGCTTCAACCTTATCCTGGTCTAGATTTAACCCCAGTTCCGAGGCCGAAATGACCGGTGTCTGCGATTGCCAATTCCAGGATATTTCCGAGCTAGAAATGATGGCAAACAACACTTCACGTAAGCTGACCATGGCGATCGCAAGACCTTCATCCGCCATCAAATCTCCCTGCTGAACGGCAGTTTTGATGATGTGTAACTCCCAGGGCTGCTGAAGCGGAGTTTCGAGGGGCGGCACCTGAAATTCAGGAACTGTAATGTGTAAGGCTCGATTCCAGCGGCGTATACGATGGTAGGAACCGGTGGCATATACGCAGTGACCTAGCTCAAAAAATAAAAACCAACGGTGAGGCGGGCAAATTAAACTAGCGCGGCCCGTGAGTTTCTGTTTCCAAATCTTTTTTAATAGGTGTCGAAACTGTTCTGCAATGGATCGTTGAGTCC
>RDYZ01000385.1 GCA_004293855.1 Oscillatoriales cyanobacterium
TGCCGACTTTGGGCACGATCAGTGCTCGTGATCAGCAACACCTCAAAGCCCAGGGCGCGAAATTCCTCGTAGCGATCGCTCAGTTCGACGAGGTGGGGAAAACAAAACGGACAGTATTGTTTTTCGGTAAAAATGCGCGTGAAGGCCAGAATTAACGGCGTTTGTTCGCGATAGTCTCGCAGTTCCACGTCGCGATCGTGGGTGACGTCATGCAGCTTGAAATTGGGCGTGCCCACGTCAAAATAAAACTGATTCGTCGCCGGGAACGGCAAAAAATTGGCCCAAAAGCGGCGATTGACAACACCGCGAAAATCAGTAGAGGTGAGCTTGAACGAGAGAGCCATAACAGACGCGGGCGATCGAGTGGGTGGATCGAGGGCAACGGAAATGCGATCGAAGCGTGATCAAAACGCGGTCAAGAGTTTGTGACGTGCTGATGCATCTGGAAGTCGGGCAAAATCTCCCGGTCTAGACGCTCAACAGCTTGCCCCGTAAGGAATCTGGTGCTAATTGATGACACTAGATCGCTGCAAAATATTCCTTCGAGCCAACGGGATCGGGCTTCATCGTTTTCGCGCCCGGTGTCCACCCTGCCGGACAGACCTCATCGGGATTATCTTGGACGTACTGAATCGCCTGCAAGGTCCGTAGGGTTTCATCTACATTACGGCCAAAAGCAAGGTTATTCACCGTCATGTGCTGAATGATGCCATCACGATCGATGATGAACAGACCCCGCAGCGCGATCCCCGCTTCCGGCTCTAGGACGTTATAGGCGGCGCTAATTTCCTTCTTGAGATCAGAAACCAGCGGATAGTTGAGATCGCCGACACCGCCGGATTTGCGATCGGTTTGAATCCAGGCCAGATGGGAAAATTCGCTATCCACCGACACGCCTAATACTTCAGCATCCAGGCGGCTAAACTCATCGTAGCGATCGCTAAATGCTGTCACTTCCGTCGGACAGACAAAGGTAAAGTCGAGCGGATAGAAAAACATCACGACGTATTTCCCTAAATAATCAGAGAGTTTGATCGTTTTGAATTCTTGATCGACCACCGCCGTCGTTGTAAAAGCCGGGGCAGGTTGGCCGACGCGTAAACATCCGTCCATAGATTAATGACTCGTAGGGTGCTTATGGTCAGGTCGTTTAATTCAAAGCGCAGCACACTGACCGCGTGTTCCGAAATGGTTGGCTTAAACAAACAGAATGCCAACGTTCGTTACATGTCGCCTCAAGACTAACACCGAAGCATGATGAAGTGGCGGGCGATTGCTTTGATTCTAAAATCAAACCCTCGGAAACGGCAGGATCTGGGGTCAAGCGTCAGAGGCGATCGTCATAACAAAACAGCGAGATAACTTTATGGGTTATCCCGCTGTTTTGGAAATTATCAAGCCTAAACTAAACGTTTGGGTTTGATTGGTATGCGGAACCCGGGACTTGAACCCGGACAGGATAACTCCCACTAGAACCTGAATCTAGCGCGTCTACCAATTCCGCCAGTTCCGCTTATTCTCAACGAGTTGCACGTTTTTAAGCGGCGTCGCGTTGTGTGGCGCTTTTCTCCGCCACGGTTTACCAATGTAGTGGCTACTAACGAATTCGTCAAGCTTTTGATGTAATTTCGCGATCGCTCAGGCTTACTTGAGATCGATCGTCGGTCAGCCGTCCGATCGTTCGCCCGCTGCTGACCCAGGGCAAACGCATACTCCCAATGAATGCCCTCATCCCCCAGCCCCTTCTCCCAAAATGGGAGAAGGGGAGCCAGATTTTAAGGATCAAAGTCCCTC
>RDYZ01000111.1 GCA_004293855.1 Oscillatoriales cyanobacterium
ACGACTGAATTACGACTCGATCGCCGCTAGCCCGCTTCAATTTCCTGCATCACCCAATCGAAAATTTGCAACACCTGTTCGCGGGTGTCCGTTGCTTGCAGGGTGGAGAGTCGAAGATAGGGAAACCGTGTCTCACCGGGGTTGGTCGGTAGAGCAAGGCCGATCGAACCAAATTTCCCCCGCAATTCTGCCCATTTATTCTTGCTATCAAAGGGGCGAATTTTGCCGTAGCTGCTCGACGAGATTTCCAGCCCGCCCCAAATGCCGAGGGAAAATAACGAGACATCAGACCCGGCATAGGATGGCCGCACGGTGAAACCACCGTAGGTGTCGCCCTTACCCCAAACCACGTCTAGTAGTGGAATGCTGATCGACCACTCGTAGATTTGTCGCGCGACTTTGGCCTCTTCGATGCCGCGTCGGACTTCAAATTCTTGGAAAAATGACGATTCATCCCAGCGTCGCCGCTCACGGGTGGCGCTGGTTTTCTTCTGGCGGGCTTCGGCGGTTTGACCAATCAAACGCGGGGTCAGCAGTCGTAACCCCTCCTCGGTGTCGGTGTATTGCTTCACTTCCAGCGCTAACACTTCCGCTGGATCGACCTGTTCATTGAGAAATTCCACCACCCGCCGCATGGGGATTGGAATCTCATCCGCGACGAAAATTAGACGGATTTTTCCGGCTTGAAGGTGGGTTTTAACGTGTTCCCAAAATCGTTCTTCGTTGGCATCACTGCCGAGGAATTCCTCAAACACCTGTTCTGGATCGCGGCCTTGTTCGCGACAGTTGGCCTCGAATTGGGTGACGATCGTATCGATCGACCAATACACATTGGCATTGGCCACGTAATCCAACATTTGGCCGATCGATTCTTGACGAATGCGGCTGTTGTTGAGGCGACGCACCTCGACAAAGGTGGGGATGGCGTTCCGATCGAGAAATAGGCGATCGAGCGACCAGCGCCCGCTCGCATCATCTTCATTCGAGGCGGTGGCTTCACGATTGACCAGTAACCACTGACGCGGAATTGCAATGTCGATTTGCTCACCGGCCAGCAGGTGAGGATACTGTTCGATCAACTCCTGAAGCTGCTCTTCGGAGGTGTAAGCTTGTTCGCTCATTTCTATGAGTCGATCGTCGTCCTGAATTAGGTATATGCCACCGCCCATCTGTCTGATCTCCGTGTGTATGCGTGGGGTCTATCGTGTTGCGGATTTGGTTGACCTGAGTTGCGATCGGTCATCCCGCACCTATCCTAACGAATCAAGCGATCGAGCATTGTCCTGAGAACGATCGTTCCGCAGGCCCGGTCATATAAATTCGGTTGGTTGCTTCGGACCATTCAATTTCGAGCGGGCCGCCGGGTAGCTCCACGGTGGTCTGGCGATCGCAGCGTCCGTTTAAGACACCCGCCACCACTGACGCACAGGCTCCCGTGCCGCACGCTAGGGTAATGCCTGCCCCCCGTTCCCAGACACGCATCTTGATGTAGTTCGATCGCACCACTTCAACAAATTCTGCGTTGATCTTTTTGGGGAAATCGGGATGACATTCAAAACTGGGGCCGATCGCCTCTAGGGGAAATTCGGCGACATTTTCGACAAAGGTGACACAGTGGGGGTTGCCCATGCTGACCGTGGTTACCGGAAAGGTTTCGCCGTTAATGATTAAGGGTATGGCGATCGCCGGTTGATCCGCTGCCACCAACGTCGTCGGAATCTCCGCCGCTGGTAGATGCGGTTCACCCATATCGACGCACACCTGACCATTCGTACGCAGCTCGGGCGAAATAACCCCAGCCAGGGTGTGAATTTTGTACGTATGGGGAGCGCTAACGCCGTCCAGTTGGGCGATGTATTGGGCAAAGCAGCGAATGCCATTCCCGCACATTTCCGGCTCTGAGCCATCGGAGTTAAAAATCCGCATGGTGTAGTCGGTGTCTCCCTGTCCCGGTAGCACAAAGATGACGCCATCGGCACCAATGCCAAAGTGCCGATCGCACAGGGTCGCGGCCTGGGAGGGCGTGAGTTTGGGTTCCGCCCGATCGCGATTGTCGATCATGATGAAATCGTTGCCGAGACCTTGGTATTTATCGAACTGGATATCCATGAGCGTGTTGCGATCGCGATTCTAGAGAAACAATAAGAGGACACGACGGAAAACCATCCATCAACTCTCGATTTAACGGTATCGTGGCGACGCGGTTAAGGAACAGATCTCACTCAAAATTGCTCGGATAATGGCTCGGGCAATAGACCTCTTGCCGCCCAATTTAGTGCCAACCGTTTATGAAACCCTATCAAGCGATTCCGATTCACGAGTGCCATGAACCGCTAGTTCCGATTCCCCTGGATCGCTTTGCCGTCGTCGATCCCCACCCCTACCAGGCTCTCGGCGCACCCTACGGCGATCAATCACCGTTTTGGCTGCGGGCGGGTGTGCTTGAACGGCTCGATCGTGCCTTAGACCACCTCCAAACCGAATACCCCGGTTGGCGCATCCAAATTTTTGATGCCCTGCGTCCCATCCCCGTTCAGCAATTTATGGTCGAGCGGGCCATTCTGGAGGTGGCGATCGCCCGTAACCTCGATCCCGCCACCTTAAGCGATCACGATCGCGCTGCCATTCTGCCCGAGGTGCAAACGTTCTGGGCGATTCCCAGCTCAGACCCTGGGACACCACCGCCCCACAGTACCGGCGGGGCGATCGATGTAACCCTGGTGGATGAGCATGGCGAACCGATCGATATGGGATCGCCGATCGACGAACTGTCACCGCGATCGTACCCTGATCACTTTGCCCAGTCTGACCTAGAGCAAGCGTCCGATTTTCACCAACGGCGCCAGATCCTCCAGCGCATCCTCACCCACGCTGGCTTCGCCCAGCACCCCCAAGAATGGTGGCACTTTTGCTACGGTGACCAGATGTGGGCCTGGCTCAGTCATGCACCCCATGCGTACTATGGTCGTGTCTCAGACGCGACCTAAGACTAAACCACCCGTCAGGAATCTCAGGCGATCATTGTCTAGCGATTGGCTCAAGAGGATGTCAAAATCGAATCCAGAATGTGATCAGCGTAGCGGGTCAATAAACCCAAATCGTTGACCCAAACCGTTCCGTTGCCGTGGTTATGCACCCAA
This sequence comes from Oscillatoriales cyanobacterium, assembly GCA_004293855.1. Lineage (GTDB taxonomy): Bacteria > Cyanobacteriota > Cyanobacteriia > Cyanobacteriales > Geitlerinemataceae > RDYZ01. The sequence goes on from RDYZ01000111.1 coordinate 3,141, forward strand.
CGGGTCTGAGAGCGAACCCACACCCGTTGATCTGCGATTTGCCCTTCACCGTGAGATTGTCACTATGTCGCCTGCAAGCTCCTCCTCTGTCGATACGCTCGACCTGCTCAAAACCCAGCGTAACGATCTCGCCGATCGGCTGTCCGATTTGCGCGATCGCCTTGCCGCTCTAGCGCCCGAACTGGAGTATGCCAAAGGTCAAGCCACCAAACCCACCGGTCAAGCTAGTGGCAACTCCATCGAAGCGATTCTCGCCTCCACCACCCAAGCCGCGATCGAGTACCATACCTGGCAAGCCAAAGTCGAAGCGATCGAAACCACGATGCAGTGGGCCACCCAGCAGATCGCCAGCACAGAAGCCCAACTCAGAGAGGTCGAAGATCAAATTGACCTCGTGCAGCAGAAGGCCGAACTGACCGCTGATGCGAAGGCTGGAATTGAGGCCCTCAATACCGCTGTCGCTGACCTCAAACAACAACTGATCGCCCTGCAAAAACGCGGTTGTACGCACATTTATTCGTTGAATCTGCCGGAATTTTCCCTTGACGATCGCGGCTCAATTCAGGCGCGTCCCGTGGCTTTTCGGATGCACTAACCCCTTTCTGTCCGTCCCAATGCCTTCATCCGTTCAGTGCCTCAAAAATTATTTGGAAGAAATGACAATAACGCACTAGCATAAAGGCACGTTTTTATCACACCTGGTTCATGAACTTTAAGGCAGGAACCCTCCTTCAAGACGGGCGTTACGTAATTGATGTTGCCCTGGGTCATGGATACTTCGGCACCACCTACCGCGCCATGCACGCCAACCTAGTGCAGCCCGTCGTGATTAAAACCCTCGATGACGTATTGCGCGAGGGCGATCGCTATGAAGATTTTAAGTGCCAGTTCATTGAGCAAGCACGCTGTCTGGCCAAATGCCCCAGTCCGCACCTACCGCGATTGCTCGACATTTTTGAGGAAGACGATCGGCCCTTCATCGTCATGGACTACGTGCCCGGTTCTACCCTCTCCCAGCTTGTTCAGGGTGGACGTCCTCTGCCGGTCGGTCGCACCCTCAGCTACATTCGCCAAATCGGCACAGCGCTGATGGCCATCCATGCGGAAGGTTTGCTCCATCGTGATATTCAGCCCGACCACGCCATTCGTCAATTTGGCACGGATTGCATCACCACGATCGAAATCGGCCTCACGCGCGACTTTACGGACGGCATTAATCAAACCCATTGTGGTTTACTCGCCTCGGGCTATGCTGCTCCGGAGCAATATAACCTCAACGCTCCCCGTACGGTGGCAACGGATGTATACTCCCTAGCTGCGGTTCTCTACTTTTTGCTGACGGCTCAGACCCCGATCGCCGCTCCACTCCGCGATCGGGTTCCCATGCCCAGCGTGCGTACACTCAATCCCGAGGTCTCGCCCGAGTTGGAGGCGGCGATTGAGTCTGGGTTGGCGATCGATCCCGAACGACGCCCCGCCAGTGTTGATGCTTTCCTCTCTAACCTTCCTGAATTCGTGTCTAGCGCCTCTTCTTCCCCCAAACCAAAATCGTCGCCGAGCCTTGGGCTTCCCCCGTTCGCCCGCCCCTGGGTTCCGGCCCTATTCGCGGCCACATCCGTGATCTCAGCCCTGAGTGGTGCGGGCAGTATCATGCTGCTGCGAGCCTCCAATGCCCAAATGGGATCGGACCCCTACCAAATCCTCAAAACGTCTCCGGAATTCGAGGCGTTTCGGAAGTCCCCAGAGGGTGGCTTTTTTGAGAATCGCACCACCCCGGAAAGTACCGTAGACCGTGATGCGGCGACCGATTACGATCGCGAGGTCAATCTCGAATCCTCCGACTGGAATACACCAGAGGCCAGCCCGCCGACCCAAACCTACGACACGCCCTACGTCAACAGCCAAGAGCAGGCCCCGACCTACATCCAAGATCGCGAATCTTGGACGCCGACGCCAGCAGCGCCAGCGGCAAATGAGGGTGACGCGGGTAATTCGGGTAACTCGAATCTCAATCCTAACCTTGGCACGTCCTATCCCAGCGGTTTAGAGGCCACTCCCGAGACCTTTGACCCCCGGATTGAGTTTGAAGAGCCGGAACCCCAAGCGGCGCCGATCGAGCCTCAATCCCCTCAGAAAGAGACGCCCCAGGAAACCATCCCCCTTCGATCGCTCGAAGAGAAATCCCTCGTTCACTCCCGTCCCCATTCCCTGGGTTAAATTCCCGACTGAGCCGTTAGGCCGCCACTGAACTCGGGTAAATTTGGCTGGGTTGATAGTACCGGCTGGCCTGTTTTAGGTCGGCGCTGATGGCTTCCGGTGCTATGAACTCAAAGGACAGGGCATACCAAAGATTGGAGTCAAAAACACCCGTGACCGGAAGCTCAAAATAGGCTTGTAAGACCTCGATCGCCGTGCGAGTCTTCGGGCCAAAAATGCCATCGACAAAGCCGTCATACGACCCAGCCAGTCGCAGCACTTTTTGCAGAATAACGATGCAGCGTCCACGGCTGCCCTCGGCTAACAAAATCGGGTCAAGTTGGGTTAAAGCAATTTCAAAAGCGTTCATCGTCAGGGGTGCGGTAAGGATGCAGAAGAATTGGTGTTGCGAGGGTGTAGCCCGTCGATGGGCTTTAGTATCTCGTGTTTGCGGGTACTGAGCAGCGATCGCCGTCTTCTGCGGGCGTGATGTGTTGGGCTTGGGCGGGCGATCGTCACCTCAAACCTGTGTGACTTGACAGAGCTTGAACGGTGACCTGGATCACGTCATGCCGATCGAGGTCAAAACGTAAGCCCAAATACAACAAGACCGATGTCCGTTTTGCAGCGAACATCGGTCTCATGCGTGATGGGTCTGGTTAACGTGTGTTCGAGGCGGTGTGGCGGCGGTCTGGATGATCGCTCACAACTTTCGCCAAGGCTTCGGCACAGCTTTTAAGCTGAAGCTGAGGGCTCGCGCACGCTGGGCTGGGCTTGCGGCTGGAACTGGAACAGTGAATAAACCACATCACGACGAATATCGATCATCATTTCCAAGAACAGCTCGTACCCTTCGCTCTTGTACTCGATCAGGGGGTCTTTCTGACCGTAGCTGCGGAGGCCGACCGCTTCCCGGAGTGCATCCATCGACTGCAAATGCTCACGCCAGAGCGTATCAATCCGCTGCAAAATGAAGAACCGCTCGGCTTGGCGCATTAAGCCCGCCTGCATTGCATCCACTTCCGCCTCTTTGAGATCGTAGGCGATGCGCACCTGTTCCCGCAAAAAGGACTTGATCTCGTCCATTGTCATGTCTTCGATCTGCGAAGCTTCGAGTTCATTGAGAAGGTACACAAACTCTTGCACCTTGCTGACGAGCTTTTCCAGGTTCCATTCTTCCGAGGGGAGATCCGGATTGACGTAGGCATTGACGATGTCATCCATCGTTTTTTCGGCATAGATCACCACCTGCTCTTTCAGGTCTTCCCCTTCCAGCACGCGGCGGCGCTCGGCATAAATCGCCCGCCGCTGGTTGTTCATTACCTCGTCATACTCAAAGACCTGTTTACGAATGTCGTAATAGTAGGTCTCGACTTTTTTCTGGGCGTTTTCCAGGGACTTGGTTAACATGCCGGACTCGATCGGCATGTCTTCCTCCACACGAAAGGCATTCATCAAACCGGCCACGCGATCGCCGCCAAAAATTCGCAGCAAATTATCCTGCAAACTGAGGAAAAAGCGCGTCGAACCGGGGTCACCCTGACGACCGGCGCGGCCTCGTAGTTGGTTGTCCACCCGGCGCGATTCGTGCCGCTCTGTGCCAATCACATGCAAACCACCGAGTTTAATGACTTTCTCGTGTTCTGCATCGGTAAAGGCTTCGTACACCTTAACCACTCGGTTGTACACATCCCGGAGCCGCTGGATGAACGGGTCTTCGGTCGGGGCTTTTTCCGAGGCGACGGCGAGGCGATCCTCTGCTTCGAGTTCGGGCAAACTGCGATCGCCGTACTGCTTCACCGCAAAATCCACCACCTCTTTAAGCTCCTGTTCCACATCGACGGGGAGTTCGGTGGGGAAAATTTCGGCGGAGGCTTTCCAGGTTTTCGCGACGGCGATCGTACCGTCAAACCCTTTCACCTGTTTCCGCGCCTTGGGCGATGCTGCAATCCCCAAGCCGCCATCCTCGGGCTTGACGATGCGCGGCATCAGGTATTCGCGAACCTTCAGCCGCGCCATGTATTCGGCGTTCCCGCCCAGGATAATGTCCGTGCCGCGTCCGGCCATGTTGGTGGCGATCGTCACCGTGCCGCTACGACCGGCCTGGGCGACGATTTCCGATTCGCGCTCGACATTCTCCGGTTTCGCGTTGAGCAACTGGTGCGGCACGTTGAGCTGACTGAGCAAATGGGATAACAGCTCGGATTTTTCCACGCTGGTGGTTCCAACGAGTACCGGTCGCCCGGTTTCATGCATGTCGGCACACTCGTGCGCCACCGCTCGCCATTTCGACTCTTCGGTTTTGTAGACCACATCCGCCAAATCCTGACGGCGGGGTTTGCGGTTGGTCGGGACGATCGTCACTTGCAGGCTATAGATCTTCTCGAATTCCGTTTCTTCGGTTTTTGCCGTCCCAGTCATGCCCGCGAGCTTGGGATAGAGCAAGAAGAAGTTTTGGTAGGTGATCGAGGCGAGGGTTTGGGTTTCGGGCTGAATTTCAACGCCTTCCTTGGCTTCCATTGCTTGGTGCAGGCCATCACTCCAACGCCGACCGGGCATGACACGCCCGGTAAATTCATCAACGATCGTCACTTCACCATCACGCACGATGTAGTTCACGTCTTTGATGAACAGTTCCTTCGCCTTGACGGC